>JAWXAS010000001.1:0-16963 GCA_034439635.1 Bacteroidota bacterium
CACTATTTTTAAACAAACTCAATAATAACAAGGCTTACAGAGTTTTTGCGGGACGACTAAGTAGTCGCTAAGTTCGCAAAGACTGCCTAACTAAACATCACCTAACAAGCACATGGTATTCATGGTTGGATTAAAGCTGCCGCCTTTTTTCTCGATGGTAACAGCAAAGGCCTGAGCGTTTTCGAGGGCCTTCATTTTTTGGAAAATAGCTTTGGTGTTAAGATCGATCATTCCCATATCAATAGGTTTTCCATCAACAATGGCCCAGAGTTGGTATTGCTTAGAGGCGTCTGCCAATTGAAGACCTCGGGCGTTAAAATAAACTTCTTTGGTGGAAGGATTAAAATGAACCATGGCTTTTTTATCGGCCAAAGAATTCATTCCATTCAATGTGATGTTTTTTGTAGAAGGATCGGTAAGCATCAACATTTTTTCATTCAAGGCAGTCGCTTCGTTTTTTTGCGCAAGCATGGCTTCATTCATTTCGGCTTCATTTGCTTGCATTTTGGCCAATTCTTGTTTGCTTACTCTAAGTTCATCGCGAGTAAACATATTATAAACCATGCTAGTGATAAGTAATAGAGCACTTGCAGCAATTCCCATTCTGTAATACAATGAATTTAATGGTATAACTTTTGCGGAGGTAATAGTTGAATTTGTGTTGATCTCTGAAAATACTTTTTCTTTGATCTTATCAGAACTTTGTTTTTGTAATGGAGAAGAAGTTTCTGCATAATTTACCAAGGCCATTTCAATAGCTTCTAATTCTTGGTTAAGTTCAGGAAACTCTTTGCATTTTTGCTGTACAAGAGAATTCTCCTCCGAACTTGTTGTTCCAAGAATGTATCTTTCTAAGATACCGGATTCAATTATGTTGTTCTTACTCAATTAAAGATCTCTTTTTTTGTTAGTTCTTTTAAACTATTGATGGCCTGTCTTACTTTTGTTTTTACTGTTCCAAGCGGCATGTTTAATTCTTTAGACGCCTGTTCGTGTGTAAATCCCTTGAAGTATATAAGGTCAATTATTTCTTTATGGTCTTTTTTTAATTCGTTTAATATATTACTTAACCCTAAAAAATCACTTGCAGTATTTTCACTTGTATGATCTTTAAGTGCATATACGGAATCTGAAACGCTTTGGATTTTCGATTTCATTTTCTGCTGTTTGCCACGTGTATGATCGATAGCAAGATTGCGCGCTAAGTTCAACATCCATGTATAAAGTCTTCCTTTGCTACTATCATACATTGATATATTCTTCCAGATCTTCACAAAAACTATTTGTAAAAGATCTTCTGCATCTTCCTGGTTTGGAACAACTGCAAACACAACACCAAATAATGCTTTAGAATAATTATCATAAAGATACGAAAAGGCTCCTTGATCTTTTTTCTGTAACTGATCAACTAATTCGTTATGTGTATATGTTTGTTTAGGTGCCAATATGGGATGGTGTAAAAATAGTAAAACAGCCGGATAAATACCCGGCTGTTTTAAATGCTATTGTTGTGATGCTAATTATTTTTTAGCAGTCCAAAGACTCCAATCTTTATCAAATTTGTTCCAAACACCGTCATGTCCTTCCCATTTCCACTCAGGTACTTGCGCCCAAGTTTTTCCACCGTCTGCACTCCACTTAAGGTCTTTGTCAACGATCTTTAACCATTTTCCGTCCTTGTCCTGCCACATGCCGTCTTTTACAGCCTCCCATTTTTTACCATCCATTGACCACCAAATTGTAGCGTCTTTAGAATTTAATTTGTACCAGTGTTTTTCTGCACCCATCCAGGTGCCTTCTTTAGATTTTTCCCACTTTGGATCGTTTAATACAACTGCAGTGTTTTCAGTTGAAATTGTTTTTGCTTGTGTTGCTAAGCCAAGTGATAACATGGCAACAACTAACATTACTATTTTCATAGGTTTTAGTGTTTTAGGTTTTAAATTACTTACGTACTAAGTTCTTGTTTTGGATTTGGGAAATGATTAATTAAAGGTTAAGTAATTGATAACCATTTAAATAAAGTTGAGCTTATTTTGAATCGAAAACCTTCTCTCCGTTGACCCAAGTTGAAAGCACTTTTGTTTTTAGAACTTGGCCTTCTTCGCATTTTAAAAGATCGGTATCTAAGATGATGAGATCTGCAAATTTCCCTTTTTCTATACTTCCTTTTTCTTTTTCTTCAAAATTAGAATAGGCTGCCCAAATGGTCATTCCCCTTAACGTTTGTTCTCTGGTTAAAGCATTTTCATTTTGGTAACCCTTATCAGGAAAGCCTTTTGAATCTTTTCGAAATACGGCGGCGTAAAATGTTTTGAATGGAGAAATATCTTCCACCGGAAAATCGGTGCCTAAAGGAATGGATCCTGCATTTTTCAAAAGTAGTTTATAAGCGTAGGCATTTTTTACGCGTTCATTTCCTAATCTATTTCCGGCCCAATACATATCACTGGTAGCGTGGGTTGGTTGAACCGATGGTAAGCAATTTTTAGAGAAATATTTAAAATCAGCTTCGCATATTACTTGCGCGTGCTCAATTCGCCAACGCATATCTTTTTTTGCATCAAGATATTTGGAGTAAATATTTAAGATCACTCGCGCTGCCGAATCGCCAATGCAATGTGTATTCATTTGAAATCCTTTTTGCGCCATAAGTTTAGCTTGATGTTCAAAATAGCTAATATCACTTAGTAAAAACCCTTTCCATCCGGCTTTATCGGCATACTCTTTACACAAGCAAGCGCCCCGAGAACCTAAGGCACCATCGCCATAAAATTTAAATGAGCATACATTTAAACGATCGGTTTTGTATTTTCCATTCTTTAATAAATAATGATCCAAATTTTCTTGAGTTGGTGTTAGCATGGCATAAACGCGCATCTTCAATTCTTTTTCTTTTTGCAGTTTATCTATGGCGTCAACAATTTCTTTTTCTAGTCCTGCGTCATCCACTGTTGTTAAGCCCATGGCCAAACAATTGGTTTGCGCATTCAGCAAAGCGCGCTTAATAAAGTCGGCATTTTGTTTTGGAATTAATTTCTCAACAGAATCAACCGCATTATCCACCAATACTCCCGTTAATTCTCCATCCTTAATAATAAGCTCTCCACCATTTATGTTTGTTTTGTTAGTGAACTTTGCAAGATCCAATACTACTTGATTTACTAAAGCAGCATGGCCATCTATTCGTTTTAAAAATACGGGAACATCAGGAAAAATAGCATCTAGTTTTTCTTTGGTAGGAAATTCTTTTGTTTCCCAATCGTTTTGATCCCAACCTCTGCCTATTAACCATAGTTTTTCGATTAATGATTTTGGCTTAATAAATTCTGAATTTAATTTCGAATGTTCAATAACCTTTTCTAAAACTTCATTGTAAGAATTTGTACCAACTAAATTAGCTTCGGAGAGCCCTTTTCCATAACCGTAAAAATGACAATGCGCATCAATAAAACCAGGGTAAATAAATTTTCCTTCGGCATTAATGATTTGTTTGGATGTGTATGTATCATTAATAAATTCATTGCTTCCGGTTTCAATAATTTTACCATCTTTGATAGCAATTGCTTCAGTAACCGAAAATAAAGAATCAACTGTGTAAACGGTGGCATGATCAATAATAAGATCAACTTCCTGTTTGGGTTGGTTTGAACAAGAAAATAGCAGAAGTGTTGCAAAAACAAAAACGATTTTATTCATTGAACTAAAATACTAATGAAACCTGAAGAAAACAAAGCTATTGCTATAAAATGGTTTGAGGCTTTTAACGAGCATAACCTAGAAAAATTATTGACTTTATACGATGATAATGCTCAGCATTACAGTCCTAAATTAAAGGTCAGAAAACCCGAAACAAGAGGTTTTGTGATGGGAAAAGATCAATTACGCGATTGGTGGGCCGATTCGTTCAAACGTTTGCCTACTTTAAAGTATGAGGTAATAAAATTAACCGCCGATGAAGCGCAGGTATTTATGGAGTATACGCGTTTTGTGAATGGGGAGCAGAGTTTAAGCGTTGGTGAAGTGCTGGAAATAGAGAAAGGGAAGATCGTAGCTTCTCGTGTTTATCATGGATAGATCTTAAATTCTCCCGCAGAAGACGCTGATTTACGCTGATTTTCTTATTTCCCCTGAGATATCTGCGGGAAACTTATCTTATATTTGCCCTATGCGTTTTGATATCATAAGTGTTGTTCCCGAATTAATGACGAGTGCTTTTAACCACTCTATTTTAAAGCGAGCGGCTACAAAAGGTTTAGTAGAAGTAAATCTTATTAATTTGCGTGAATATGCAGTTGATAAACATAATAATGTAGATGATTACGCTTTTGGAGGAGGAGCAGGAATGGTATTGATGATAGAGCCAATTGACGCATGTATTAAAGATCTAAAAAGTAAACGTGATTACGATGAGGTTATTTATATGAGTCCTGATGGGCAAATTTTAGATCAATCATTGAGCAATCAATTATCACTTAAAAAGAATATCATTATTTTATGTGGACATTATAAAGGTGTTGATGAACGTATTCGTGAGCATTTAATTACGCGCGAAATAAGTATAGGAAATTATGTATTGAGTGGAGGAGAGTTGGCCGCCGCAGTTTTAAGTGATAGTGTTATTCGTTTGTTACCTGGTGTTTTAAATGATGAAACTTCTGCATTAAGTGATTCTTTTCAAGATGGGTTAATTGCGCCACCGGTTTATACGCGTCCACAAGAATATAATGGCTGGGGTGTTCCTGAAATTTTACTGAGTGGACATTCCGCTAACATTGATAAATGGCGACACGAAGAAAGCGTTAAGCGAACGAAAGAAAGAAGACCTGATTTGTTGAAGTAGGAAATTCGAAAGATCCTTTAACTTGTAAGCGGATTAGGGTCCTCAGTTTTGGGTTGAAAATTGAATTTGAAATCCGTTACTTTTTCAAGATCTTCACCAACCTCTAACATGTCTTCGTCTTCTATTTCATAGACCCAATTGATCTTGGCTTTACTTTTAAAATTTGTTGTAATGTTCTGTATCAATTCCAAAAGGATCTTTATGCTGGATGTATTTACGTAATTAAGATCAATGGTTAAACTAACTTCTCCTTTATGACTAGATTTAAATTCTCCTATCCAAGTAAGAATAGGTAGAAAAAACCCTTTAGGATCTTCAGGAAAACAATTTCCAAGAATACGAAGTTCACCATTGTGATTAAAATCGATCTGAGGCGAACGTTTTTTATAAGGGATAACAAGATTTTCCATGTGGATATTAATTAAGGTTTAATGAAGGTTCAAGGTAGATAAATGTGCTGAAATAAGCAAAGATTTTTTACTACAAATAGCAATTTGGTCCGTTTACTTAGATATATCTCTCGATCTAAGAACATCCAAAACGTCCTTTAATTCATAGCCTTTGGCGTTTAGCAATAGCAAATAATGATACATAAGATCGGCAGCTTCATTTAAAAACAATTGTTTGTTATTGTCTTTAGCCTCAATAACTAATTCTACAGCTTCTTCTCCAACTTTTTGAGCTATTTTATTTAATCCCTTTTTCATTAGCAGATTAGTATAAGAGCCTTCTACCGGATTTTTAATGCGATCTTTAATTATCCCTTCTAATTCAAATAGGAAATTTTCTGAATTATTCTTTTCATTAAAACAGGTATCAGCGCCAGTGTGGCAAACAGGGCCTTGGGGATTTGCCTTGATAAGAAGCGTATCACTATCGCAATCTAATAACATGCTAGTTACATTCAAAAAATTCCCGCTTTCTTCGCCTTTGGTCCATAAACGTTTTTTGCTTCGGCTAAAAAAAGTTACTTGTTTAATTTCTTTTGTTTTGTTTAATGCTTCTTCATTCATAAAACCCATCATCAATACTTTAAGTGTATTTGCATCTTGAATAATGGCTGGAACCAGCCCATCACTGTATTTTTTATAGTCTATGTTCATATCCTAACTTTTATATGTTTACGTTTTAATTCCTTTTTAAGATCATCAATATGTATCTCGTTATAATGAAAAACACTAGCGGCTAATGCAGCGTCGGCTTTTCCAATGGTAAATACATCTTCAAAGTGCTTTATGGTTCCGGCTCCACCGCTTGCAATAACGGGTACATTTACATTTTCAGAAATTAACTTTATTATATCATTCGAAAAACCATCTTTTGTTCCATCGCTATCCATGGAGGTTAATAAAATTTCTCCGGCACCAAGTGATACGGCTTCTTTTGCCCAATCCAAAGCGGTTTTATCAGTTTTTATTCTTCCGCCATTTAAATACACGCGCCATTCAGCGTCTTCAAATTTAACATCAATTCCTACAACCACACATTGGCTTCCAAAGCGATGAGCCATTTCGTAAATTAATTGGGGATTTTTAAATGCCGCTGTATTTATGGCAACTTTATCTGCGCCAGCTTTTAAAAGAACCGAAACATCTTCAAGTGAAGAAACACCGCCACCAACTGTAAATGGGATATTGATCTTTGAAGCGATCTTAGTTACTAATTCAGAAAGGGTTTTACGTTTATCGTTAGTTGCGGTAATATCCAAAAAACCAATTCATCGGCTCCTTCTTTGCAATAGCGAATCGCTAGTTCAATGGCATCTCCGGCATCGCGCAGAGCTTCGAAGTGAACGCCTTTAACAGTTCGTCCATCTTTGATATCCAAGCAAGGTATGATTCGTTTACAAAGCATCTTTTATAAAGTCTTTTAATTCATTTGTAGTAATGTTTCCTTCATAAAGCGCTTTTCCAATAATTACGCCATTGCAACCAATTTTTTCTAGCTCAAAAACATCATTCATTTTAGAAACCCCACCACTAGCGATGAAATTCAATTGAGGAAATTGTTCTAATATTTTTAAGTAAAGTACCATTGATGGCCCTTGTAGCATTCCATCTTTGCTTACATCGGTACAAAAGGCTTGAGTTAATCCGTTTTCTATATTCCTTTTTAAATGATCAAATACTGTCAGTTTCGTTTCTTCTAGCCACCCTGAGATCGCGATCTTTTCTTCTTTTACGTCGGCTCCTAATAAAATTTTCATGGAGCCATATTTTTTTATCCAACTATAAAATAGTTCAGGATCTTTTACCGCAATACTCCCAATGGTTGCCATATCAGCTCCTGCGTTAAAAATACCTTGAATGGATTCATCTGTTTTTATGCCACCCCCAAAATCAATTTTCAACCCTGTATGATTTGCAATTTTATCGAGCACTTTAAAATTCACAACTTCTCCTTTTTTGGCACCGTCTAAATCAACTAAGTGCAAACGCTTTATGCCAATAGCTTCAAATTGTTTCGCAACCTCTAATGGGTTTTCATTATAAATAGTTTTTTTATTATAATCTCCTTGAGAAAGACGCACGCATTTTCCATCAATGATATCAATAGCAGGAATTATATCAAATGTCTTTTTCATAAGTCAATAAAGTTCTTTAAAATCTGTTCTCCAATATCTCCGGATTTTTCCGGATGAAATTGTGCGCCATAGAAATTATTTTTATTTAAGGCTGAACTGTAATTTAAAATATAATCGGTTGTTGCAATAGTGTTTTCTCCCAATTCGGCATAGTACCCGTGAACAAAATAAACAAAGGAATCGTTTTTTACGTTTTTAAACAAAGGCGATTTCAGATCAAAAATGTTGTTCCATCCAATTTGCGGTACTTTTAATTCTTTGGAGCCAAAGTGTTTTACTTTTTTATTAAAAATGCCAAGGCAATCGGTTTCGCCTTCTTCTGAATAGTCGCACATAAGTTGCATACCAAGACAAATACCGAGTACTGGCTGCTTTAGATCTTTGATGACTTTATCAAGATTATTTTCTTTCAAAAATGCCATAGCGGAACTTGCTTCTCCAACGCCGGGGAAAATGACTTTGTCTGCAGCTTGTATTTCAGTAGTGTCGCTTGTAATAATAGGTTCTATTCCTACTCGTTTTAAAGCGAATTCAACGGAAGTAATATTGCCGGCGTTATATTTTATTATGGCAGTTTTCATTCTTTTTTGTATTTCAAGCTGGCCCTTCGGCTACGCTGAGGGTAACACGGTATTACAGTACGCCTTTAGTGCTGGGTAATTCATTATTATCTACATCTCTTTTTAAGGCGAACTTTATTGCTTTTGCAAACGCTTTAAAAATTGCTTCGATCTTATGATGTTCGTTGTCTCCCTCTGCTTTTATATTCAAATTACATTTAGCCGAATCGCTAAACGATTTAAAAAAGTGAAAGAACATTTCGGTTGGCATATCTCCTACTTTTTCTCGTTTAAATTCTGCTTCCCACTCGATCCAGTTGCGTCCTCCAAAATCGATAGCAACTTGTGCAAGGCAGTCATCCATTGGTAAACAAAACCCATAACGTTCTATTCCTCTTTTATTTCCAATTGCTTTTGCAAAGGCTTCTCCTAAGGCAATTCCTATATCTTCTATTGTATGATGTTCGTCAATGTGCAGGTCTCCTTTGCAATCTATTATAAGATCAATGTTTCCGTGTTTTGCTATTTGCTCTAACATATGGTCAAAGAAACCTAATCCGGTTGAGATCTTTGAACGTCCGCTTCCATCCAAATTTAATTTGATATTGATTTTGGTCTCATTGGTATTGCGTTCGTGTGCAACAAACCTATACGAGTGTGAAAGATAATCGTAAATGTCTTTCCAACTATCAGTTAAGTATGAAACTTCGTTTTCTTTAATGGCATCGTAATTCTTAAGGGCAATGCATCCTGTTCCTAAATTTTTGGCAAGCTTTACATCAGTAAGTCTATCACCAATAACGAAGGAATTCTTAAGATCATAATTTCCATTTAGATATTTAGTTAGCATCCCTGTGTTCGGTTTGCGAGTTGGTTTATTTTCTTTTTCAAAACTTCGATCAATGCAAACTTCAGAAAATTTCACGCCTTCATTTTCAAAACTTTGTATGATAAAATTCTGCACAGGCCAAAAGGTGTCTTCAGGAAATGATGATGTTCCTAATCCATCTTGATTAGTTACCATTACTAGCTCGTAATTTAGTTCTTTGGCAATTTTGCCAAGGTAAGTAAATACGCCAGGCAAGAACTTCAACACATTAAAATTGTCTATTTGCCAAGTTTTGGGTGGTTCCCAAATTAGGGTTCCGTCGCGGTCAATAAATAGTACTTTTTTCATTTGTATTCGGTTAATAGGGATAATAAATTTTCATTCTCTTGCTTTGTTCCAATAGTAACTCGCAAACAACCTTCACATAACTCCACTTTACTTCGGTCGCGCACAATTACTTTGTGAGCAACAAGGTAATTGTAAATATTTTGAGGATCACTTACTTTTACTAAAATAAAATTTGCATCACTGGGGTAAATTTTCTCTACCAAGGGAATAGTTTGCAACTCACTTATCAACCTATCTCGCTCTGTAACAATTTCTTTTATCCAATTATTTATCTGTTCAATATTATTCAATGCTTCCAAAGCTAATTTTTGTGAAACAGAATTTACATTATAAGGTGGCTTTATTTTATTAAAGATATCAATAATAGGTTCAGACGCAAATGCCATTCCAATTCGTAAACCCGCCAAACCCCATGCTTTTGAAAGGGTTTGAAGGATGACAAGGTTAGGGTAGTTTAATAATTCCGGAATTAAACTTCTGTATTTGGCGAAATTAATATAGGCTTCGTCAATCACTACGATCCCCGAAAAATTCTCAAGAACAGTTTTAATATCATCCCATTTTACCCCGTTTCCTGTTGGGTTATTGGGACAACAAAAGAAAATGAGTTTGGTGTTAACGTTGATCGTATTTAGAATATTGTTTGTGTCTAACTGAAAAGTTTCTGGCACCAAAGGAACTTTTAAAGTAGGTACATTGTTAATGCCGGCTGATACTTCGTACATCCCGTAGGTGGGCGGACAAATAATAACATTGTCTTTTCCCGGCTCACAAAAAGCTCGAAAGAGAATATCAATGGCCTCATCACTTCCGTTACCCAAAAATATATTCTGAATTGGCAATCCTTTGATAGTACTTAATTTATCTTTTACATCTAATTGCATTGGATCAGGATAGCGGCTGTAATTTTCGTTCAACGGAGAGCCAAACGAGTTTTCGTTAGCGTCTAAAAATACGCCTTCCTTACCTTTAAACTCATCGCGAGCTGAAGAATAACGTTTCAGTGTTTTAATATTTTGTCTTGTGATGTTATCTAAATTAAATTCCATATTTTATTTTTCTCTCTACTACCCCAAACGACAATGTCTCTCTGAGTGAAGTTGAAGTTTTATTTTAGCCTAATACTCACAGCGTTTTTGTGAGCGTCTAATCCTTCGGCTTCCGCCATTAGTTCAATGGTTTTCCCAATAGTTTGTAATCCCTGTTTACTAAGTTCCTGGAAGGTGATCTTCTTCACAAAACTATCCAGCGAAACACCACTGTATGCTTTAGCATATCCATTGGTTGGTAAGGTGTGATTTGTTCCCGAAGCGTAATCACCGGCACTTTCGCAAGAATAGTTTCCAAGGAAAACAGAACCGGCGTTGATCACTTTATGCGAAAGCTCTTCATAATTCTTGCAAGCAATTATCAAATGTTCAGGGGCATAGACATTCAGTAATTCCATTCCTCGTTCTAATGAATTTACTAAAATTGCTTTACTATTCTTTAATGCTTTTTTTGCAATGGCAGAGCGATTTAATTGCTTCAATTGAATTTCTAAAGCAAGTAATGTTTTGTCGATGATGTCTTGCGAATTACTTACCAATATGACTTGACTGTCTTCTCCGTGTTCTGCTTGCGATAAAAGATCGGCTGCAATAAAAGCAGGTGATGCTGAATCATCGGCAATAATGGCAACTTCAGACGGACCAGCAGGCATATCAATGGCAATTCCTTCTTTGTTCACTAATTGTTTGGCGCAAGTTACGTATTGGTTACCCGGACCAAAAATTTTATAAACTTTAGGAACAGTTGGAGTGCCGTAGGCCATAGCCCCAATGGCTTGCACGCCACCGATCTTGAAAATAGTTTTTATTCCACAAAGTTTGGCCGCAAATAAAATGGCTGCATTTACTTTGCCTTCAGAATTACACGGAGTGCATAAAACGATCTCTTTGCAACCTGCAATTGTAGCCGGAACACCGAGCATTAAAACGGTAGAGAATAGAGGGGCAGATCCGCCAGGAATGTATAAGCCCACTTTTTCTATTCCAATACTTTTTCTCCAGCATGTTACGCCGGGCATTGTTTCAACGATCTTTATTTCTTCTTTTTGGATAGAGTGAAATTTTTCAATGTTTGATCTTGCTTGAAGAATGGCCTCTTTTAGTTCTTTGCTAATTTGATTTTCCGACGCATTGATCTCTTCTTCATTTACTTTAAATGAAGTTAAAGCAATTTTATCATATTGAATGGTATATCTTTTTACTGCTGTATCACCATTTGATCTAATATCATTTAGAATGGCAGAAACATTGCTTTCTAATTCTTTAAGATCTATAACTGGCCGTTTTAAGATGGCATCCCAATTCTCCTTTGGAGGATCATTTATTATTTCCATCATAAGATCATTTTTTCTATTGGTACAACTAAAATTCCTTGGGCTCCATTGTCTTTGAGTTTTTCTATAATATCCCAAAATTGATCTTCTTTTACTACCGAATGAACCGAGCTCCAACCTTTTTCTACCAATGGCAAAATGGTTGGACTTTTCATTCCGGGTAAAATATTGCAGATCTCTTTCAGTTTTTTATTAGGCGCATTCAATAAAATATATTTGTTGTTCTTAGCACTGCGCAAAGCTTTTATTCTAAACAATAATTTATTCAAGAGTTCTTTTTTCTCCTTGCTTAATTTTTTATTCGAAACTAAAACTGCTTCTGATCTTAATATCACTTCCACTTCTTTTAAGCCATTACTTAGAAGTGTGCTTCCTGAACTTACAAGATCACAAATGGCATCAGCTAAACCAATTCCTGGAGCTATTTCAACGCTACCACTTATTTCGTGGATCTCTGCTTTTACTTTCTTCTTTTTTAAGTAGCTCGATAAAATAGAAGAGTAGGAAGTGGCGATACGTGATTTATTAAGGTCTTTTATACTGTTAAACGTTTTATCTCTCGGTATTGCAATACTTAACCTACATTTCCCAAAACCTAGTTTTTCAACGGTCTTAATGTTTTTGTTTTTTTCTAACAAAACGTTCTCGCCAACAATTCCAATATCGGCCACACCATCTTCCACGTATTGCGGAATATCATCGTCTCTTAAAAAGAAAACTTCCAAAGGAAAATTAGCAGCTTCTGCTTTTAATTTGTTAAGGCCGTTGCTTATATCAATTCCGCAGTCTTTTAATAGGCGAATAGATTCTTCGCTTAAACGTCCTGATTTTTGTATGGCTATCTTTAGTTTCATTTTGTTTTTGGTTCAAATGGTTTTATTATTAATCTTAATGATTGATCTGATGTAAAATATTTCCAGGCCCAATTGAGAAGAACGATCAATTTATTTTTAACTCCCAGTATAAGCATTAGATGCAGAAACATCCAAAGCAACCAAGCAAAAAATCCTTGGAAGCTTATTCTGGGAAGATCCACTACGGCCATGTTCTTTCCAATGGTTGCCATGGAGCCTTTATTAGCATATTCAAACTGCTGCATCGATTTTTTGTCCTTCAAAAGTTTAAAATTCTTATACAAATTACTGGCTTGGTCGTTTGCAACCGTAGCAACTTGTGGCTGTCCTTTTGGGTATAATGGACTTTCCATATACGCAACATCGCCAATAGCAAAAATAGAATCGTAACCTTCTACTTGAGAAAACCGGTTTACCTTAAGGCGATTTCCTTTTGTGATCACTTCGGGTTTTAAACCTTCAATGATGTTACCTTTAATTCCTGCTGCCCAAATTAATGTTCTGGTAGGAATTGTTTTACCATTGCTAAATTTTACTTCTTCACCGTTATAATCTGTTACTTGTGTTGATGTAAAAACATTCACCCCCATTTTTTCTAAGTACTCTTTTGATTTTATTGAGGAGATAGCACTCATAGAACCTAATGTTTTTTCACCGGCTTCTACTAAATAGATATTCATTTTCGTAAAATCAAGTTCGGGATAATCTTTAGGTAAGATCTTTTTTCTCATTTCAGCTATGGCACCTGAAACTTCAACGCCTGTTGGTCCGCCGCCAACAACCACGATGTTTAGATACTCTTGTTTTTTTTCTACAGGAACATTTAATGCTTTTTCAAAATTGGAGAGGATAAAATTTCGTAAATACAACGCTTCACTCACCGATTTCATGGATACGGCATTGTTTTGAATAGTTTGATTTCCAAAAAAATTAGTAGTACATCCCGTAGCAATCACTAAATAGTCGAACGAATAAACATTATTTGCAGTTACTAATTTGTTATTAGTAGTATCAATACGATCTACCTCTTCATTCCGAATATGAAAATTCTTTTTTTCCTGGAATAGTTTTCTCAATGGAAAGGAAATAGACGATGGTTCCAATCCACTTGTTGCCACTTGATAAAGCAAGGGCTGGAATTGAAAAAAATTGTTTTTGTCAAACAACCACACTTCATAGTCGTTCCCACTAAGTTGACGTGCCAATTTTACACCGGCAAATCCACCACCTATTATTGCTATTTTTTGCATTTAATTCTATTTGAAATAAAAAAGGCTTACCAATTGGTAAGCCTTTGAATATAGTTAATACACTATCATTACGACCTACCGTTTTCGAAAGAAGAATGATGATGTAATTGATTTTTCACGGAGCAAATGTAAAGCTTTTATTTAGATATACAAATTATTATTCCACAAGCAGGTCGGCAACAGTTGGTAATATGGCCTTTTCCCATAGGGCGTATTCTTTGGCCGACGGGTGCAGGCCGTCGGCTGCTATTAGATCTGGTTTGCCTTTCATGCCTTGAGTCATTAAAAAGATGTCTACAAGTAAAATTTTCCTTTTTATGGCTTCCGATTTTATAATCTCGTTAAACTCTATGATGCCTTTTGAAATGTTTCTTCCCCCTCCATATAAGCTTCCCTGCGGGGTTGCTCCAAAATCAGGAATGGTAATTAAAACAATGCGACGCTTGCTTATTTTTTTCTCAACATGATCAATGATATAATTCAAATTTTCATGAAACTCTGTACTACTTACTTCTCTTACCCAATCGTTCACTCCGATTAAAATAGTTGCAAAATTGCAATCCGATTTATCAAACTTTGGTAATTCAATATCAATTAAATTTTGAGTTGTATATCCATTTTTTGAAGGGTTAAACAACAATTCTGTATGTATACTCTTTTCATTAAGGTGTTTTGTTAGAATGCTTGGCCACGATTCGGCTTGCGTTGCACCCGTGCAAATAGTGTAAGAATCGCCCAAAGGCACATATTTTATGGCCTCTTTTGCAGGTAAATTGCTCTCAGTATATGAAGTAAAGAGAGCTATAATAGTGAAGCATATGAACTTATACATGCAACAAAGTAAAGTATTTGAAATGTTAATTCCCCGCAAGTGAGGATTTTTTTCTCTATTTTTATTTTTACTAAACTTAAAAATATCTCTATGAAAAGAAACATTTACTTAATTACGATTTTTTTGATGATTGGGTTTACCTCGAAGGCACAAACTCAATTTTGGATAGAAAATTTTGGAACTAACCCTGTATGCGGCACTTTAATTGCCACGGCATATACAAGTACTAACGGAGCTTGGACTACAGCTCTTACCGGTACAAATCAAAGTTTTTCGAATATTTGGTATGTTAGCCCCAAGGAAGCGGGCATGGGTGTTGGAAACTGCGGTGATGGCTGTACTTTCAATCCTGTCTTGATCAATAGAACACTTCATATTTCTACAAATCAATCATTATTTGGTGATATGGGCGCTGCGTATTATGCCGGAACACTAGGTAACACCAATATTAGAGCACAATCTCCAACTATAAATTGCAGTAGTAAAAGTGGCATAGCTATGAGCTTTAACTATATCATGTGGGGAATAATTAATCAAGATTTTTGTGAGATCATGTATTCAGCTGATAATGGCGTTACATGGTCAAGTTTAGGTACTCCGGTACAAACGCCAACTGTTTCATGTTCGGGGCAAGGAATATGGACTACACATAACGTTTCTTTACCAGCTTCGGCAAACAATAACGCAACTGTAAAAGTTGGCTTTAGATGGCAAAATATAAGTAGTACTGGCGCCGATCCATCGGTAGCAATTGATGATATTGCTTTAACGTATACCGCCGCATCTTCTCCTTCTTTAACACCAACATTCTCTTTACAAACAAGTATTTGTAGAGGCGATTCAACGCAAGTAACAGCTAATACAGGAACAATGGTTGCAAGCGGATATACATGGACAGCAAATCCATCGGGCCCAATTTTTACTGCTCCAAATGCATCTGTAACTTATGTTAAGTTTAATACAGCTGGAACGTATTCAATCATTTTAACGGCAACTTCTGGAACACAGATCGCTTCAGTAAATCATACCATTATTGTAAATCCTACGCCAACTATTTCGGCATTTTCATCTACCAACGTAATTTGCAATGGTAATTCTGCAGTTCTTACAGCTTCGGGTGGTATAAATTATACCTGGACCCCTGGAAATATGACCACAGGTATGGTTACTGTTTCGCCTACAATAACAACTAACTACATGGTAACAGGAACAAATACATTTGGTTGTAAGGGTTTCGGTTTTGTGAATATCACTGTTTTAGCTAAGCCAACTATTGGTGTAAGTTCAAGTACAATGAACGTGTGTATAGGATCTTCAGCTACTTTAACAGCAACTGGAGGATCAACGTATTCTTGGGCGCCTAATTCAGCAACAAGTGCTGTTGTTATTGTTTCTCCAAGCGTTAATACAACGTATACTGTTGTAGGAACATCCTCAGCTGGTTGTACAAATACAAATATAATTACCATCACTACTTCTAGTTGTACCGGTGGAAGTTCAGGATTGAACTCTTATACGGCGAATGAATTACCATTTAGTGTATTCCCTAACCCTATAAAAGATAAAATGATCATTAAGGTAGGCGACATGAACATGAATACTGTTAAGTTAGAGTTGTTTGATGTAGTTGGTAAAAAACTATTCGAACAAAATTTCAATAGCTTAAATGCAGGAACTGAGCAAAGTATTCAAGTAAGCAATTTGCCTAAGGGCGTTTTCATATTACAAATGAACGTAGATGGTAAAGCGCAAAAAGCAATACGACTCGTAAAAGAATAGGAATTTAAAAAGGCTCTCGAAATTTCGAGAGCCTTTTTTGTTTTAGTGTATTATTAACTCTAAAAAGATTTTCGTTTTTTGTGAAAAATGAAAGTTAATTTCAAATTTCTACGGCTTTTATTTTCATAAAAATAAACGTGTTAAAACGTATTGTATTTAACAAATGCAATAGTAACATTTGTATATCGGCAAGTTAATTTGTTTTTTTGCTAAAAAGTATTATCTTTAATACAGGAGAAAATTTTTATTTATAATATCACTTTCCTTTTTCTCATGCTTTATTTCTGCGCAAACTAACCTTGTGCCGAATCCAAGTTTTGAGAGTTTTACTACTTGCCCTTTTGGTAGTTTTCAAATTGACAAAGTTAATTCTTGGTCTAATGCTGGAGGTAGTCCAGACTATTTCAATTC
Source organism: Bacteroidota bacterium (assembly GCA_034439635.1). Lineage (GTDB taxonomy): Bacteria > Bacteroidota > Bacteroidia > B-17B0 > Aurantibacillaceae > Aurantibacillus. The sequence continues at coordinate 16,674 of JAWXAS010000001.1, forward strand.
TTGTGCATTGAGTGGTGGTGCATCTGTCCCAAATAATTTTTATGGCTATCAAAATGCAGCAAATGGAAACGCTTATGTTGGTTTATATACTTATAATAAAGGTGTGCCGTTTCCCAGTAATAGAGAACACATTCAGGCTGTTCTAAACACACCTCTTACAATTGGAGTAAAATACTTTGTATCATTTGATGTAAGTTTTACACTTGATAATATTGAAATCGGATTTGCAGCCGATAAACTAGGTGTTTTATTTACCAACGTTGCAAATTATAATTCTGGAAACCAACCTA
>JAWXAS010000002.1:0-16900 GCA_034439635.1 Bacteroidota bacterium
CCACCGTACCAACCGCCACCGCCACCGCCACCACAACCTGGTGAACAACCTTGAACACGATTTCCACCTGTTCCACCACCACCGGCACCAACAGCAACGCGATTCGCTAAAGCGAAAGGAGTAACACGAATATCGGAAGCACCACCACCACCACCACCACGTGAGTTAGGGCAGCAGTTACCGGTTGATGAACCACCGTTTGCACCACCATTAAAACCACCAATATTAGAAGCAATACCACCTTGTCCAACGAAGATCTGTAAAATTTGGCCGGGGACAACAGATAACACACCCATTACGCGGCCACCTAAACCGCCGTTCATGTTGTTTTGCACATTGCCCATTCCTTGCGCTCCACTAACAGTGTAGCAAATACCTGTAACACCTGCAGGAACTACATACTGTTGCATTGCACCTGTATAGTTAAAGTTTACTAATTGTCCGAAAATAACAGATCCACTAAGGAAAAGTGAGGCTATAAGAAGTAATTTTTTCATTGTATTTTTTTTAAACTTTATAATATTTTTTTTACTCTACATAAAAACTTGAACCAACAATTGTTTTGAATTCTTTAAGCGTTACGCCATAGTCGCTTAATTTTACAACTAATTCAGTTGGTTTTGCATTACATGCGCCAACGGTTTCGCTTGTTGCTTTTAAATTAACCGATACTAATTTTGTTTTACCGTAATGTTCTTTTTCATCATTGCTAACAATGGCGTTTACCCATTGTGCTTTTACTGCTTTATCATTTGTGTTTTTGAGTTTGATGAGAAGAACATCACTGCCGGCACAATTTGAAAGTGAATAATAAGCTTCAACACCTTTAAATGTGTTGGTGCCATCCATACTCACCAAAATTGGCGTCCACTCAGTATTGTTTTGAGCTTTTGCAACGCCAAACGTTATCATTAGCGCAGCGATAAAAATAAAATTTTTGATCTTCATGGGGTTTATCGAATTATAAAACGGTTTAAATCTAGAGACAAAGTTAGTAAATAAAGAAGCTTACCCCCTTAAAACTCGCTAACATGGAGGGGTAATACACTCTGCCGTAAGCTTTCTCCACTCAATTAACAATTTTTTTAGGTAAAAACGCGGATGAAATAAGGCTTTCGCCATCTTTAACAGGTTAAAGAAAATGATTGACAATAAATAAGATACGTGAGTTTAAGTCAATTTGATCAAGGCTGATCTTAAACTTTCAACGGCCGATGAAACATCTTCTATTTTGCATGTACCAACTGACAATCGATACCACGTTGAATTATCAGATGCACCAAATGCGTAAAAAGGAACGATGGCAAGTTTTGCTTCATCCAATAAATATTTTGTTACGTCTTTTGTGGTCTTTAAAACTTTTCCTTCGGCAGTTTTTTTCCCGTGCAATTCAAACTGTACTGTAAGATAAATAGCAGCTTGCGGTGCGATGGCATTTACTTTGTGCCCTTCGTTTTTTAATTGTGTTATGCCCTTGTAAAAACCATCTAAGCGCTCAATAATTTTTTTCTTTTGCACTTCCAAAAACCCTGCATATGTTTTTAGATCGGCCAAATATTTAGCGCTTGCTACTTGTTCGGCTTTAGGAGCCCATGCTCCAATGTGAGTTAAAATGGCTTTCATTTTATCGATGATAAATTGTGGCCCCATACTCCAACCAACGCGAACGCCTGTAGCAGAAAGGGATTTAGAGATGCCATCTACAAAAACAGTATAAGCTTTCATTTCCGGACGCAAGGTAACCGGATTGTAATGTTTGATGTCCCCGTAAGTTAACTCCCAATAAATTTGATCGTACATTAAGTACACGGGCTTTACATTTTCGCCTCTGCGTTTATTTTCTTGCAATATAAGGTCACAAATTTCTTCTAAACCTTCTTTGCTAAAAACCGTGCCTGTTGGATTTTGTGGCGAACATAATGCTACAAGCGATGCTTCTTTAATGTGAGGTGCAATATCTTTTGCCGAAGGCATAAAATTATTTTCTGCCTTTGCTTCTATTACAACTGTTTTGGCTGAATTTAAATACGAGTAATGATTGTTATTCCATGATGGAACAGCAAAAATAACTGTATCATCTTTATCTACGATAGCTTGAAAAATACTATAAATAACAGGGCGTGCGCCACCGGCAATAACAATTTCGGAACTTGAATAATTTAATTCGCAACGCTCCTTTAATAAAGCGCTCACAGCTTGGCGTAATTCTAAAACACCATCGGCAGGAGGATAATTGGTTTGATTAGCCTCGTATTCTTTTATGATATAATTCTTAAGTTCTTCGGGAATTGGAAAAACGTTAGGATTAAAATCACCAATGGTAAGGTTATAGATCTTCTCGCCATTTTTTATTTTTTCATTTACTTCTGCGGCAAGTTTAATGATCTCTGACCCAATGATGTTTTCTGCAAGTTTAGAAACTTTCATTTGTTTGTTTTCTGATAGTAGCATGTTCCGTCTTTCTTTATCAAGAATACCTGTTTTTGATTTAAACCACAAGCATTTCTCGTTTTAGCGCCACTAATTAAAGTATTTTCTTTAAAGGCGGCCTCAATGTGTTAAAAACTGGTTATTTCTTTACCATAATCTAAATGCTTTTAAATTTAGACTACTATTTTAGGCGTTTCGTCTAAATCCATTTAAAAACGAGAAACCTTTGCTCAATTTAGTAGTAGAACTTAAGTAATATTAATTTTGATTTATGAAGCGATTACAGTTAGAAGATCTGTCGAGAGAATTAGGGTATTCAAAAACACTCATATCAATGGTGTTGAATGGAAAAGGAAATCAATACGGAATAAGTAAAAAAACGCAAGCAGCTGTTTTAGATGCTGTGGCACAATTAGATTATTCGCCAAATAAATTTGCTCGAGCTTTAAGAACTGGGAAGAGTTTTTTCATTGGCCTTATTGTTGCAGATGTTGCTAATCCATTTTATTCGTGTATTGCAAAAAATATTGAAACAGTTTTGTTTGGAAAAGGCTATAACCTTATGGTGTGTAGTACCGAAGAAAATATTGAGAAAGAAAAAAAGCTGGTTGATATGATGATCAACCAACAAGGGGTAGATGGATTGATCATTGCTTCCTCATGCGATAATGCAGATTTTTATAGTAGTCCACGTTTTGCAAAAACACCAATTGTTTTTATTGACCGTGTGATCCCATTATTTAATGCCAATTATATTGTGATCGATAATTACGGCGGATCAATGGAGGTGGTGAATAAACTTTTAGATGATGGTTGTAAAAACGTAGCGTGCTTAAGCATTACTCCTTCGTATATCAGCACCATCGAAGATCGTATGAATGGTTACAAAGGTGCTTTGCAAAAACACAAAGTCGATCTAAATCCAAATTTGGTAGTTAATATCAGTTTCGATAATATTTACGAAGATGTTGTTGAAGCACTAAAAAAGTTCGCTTATGCAGGAACTAAAGTCGACGCAATTTATTCATTAAACAACCACTTGGCGGTTGGCGCCCTTAAAGCAGTAAAAGAAAATAAGGACCTGAAGATCTATTTTGATAAAGTGAGATTTGCTTGCTTTGACGATGTGGAATTATTTAACCTTATCGACAATAAAGTTCTTTCGGTTTCTCAACCTATAGAGGCAATTGGACAAAACGCTTCGAATTTGATCTTAGATATTATTGAGGGTAAACACAGTAGCCACTCTAACATTGTATTACCTACAAATCTGATCGAGCGGAAGTAGTTTCAAAAACTTCCACTTCGGCTAAAGAATTGAAAAGATAAACATTTCCTGTTTTTATTTCCATGCACTTATAACGCGTGCGTATTTTTTCTCCTTTTTCAAAAAGTCGTTCGTTGTATAAAAAAACACTTTTGTGCGGGAGATATTCTACAAAAACCATTCCGTTAGAACTCTCGTCGTACAATTTTAATGTGCGTAATAAAGTAGCATCCGAGCAACTTGAAGCTCCCGGATTACGCATATATTTTCTTACAGCGTATAAAATATCAATTGGAAAAACGGTTTCGTTCATAAGGGGCTGCATCAAATCTGCAAAAGACCTTTTCCATTCGGCACCATGAGGCATTACTTTATCTTTGTGAGCATTGAAAGTAGTAAGATGCGCAATTTCGTGAACCAAGGTAATTAAAAACGAATACTTATTAAGGTTATGATTAATAGTGATGAGGTGATTGGAACCATTTCTTGGAGAAGTATAATCACCTAAACGCGTACTTCTTTCTTTTTTTATTTTCAGCTTAAAATCATACTCTACAATCCAAAACGCAATTTGTGGCACAGTGCTTTCGGGAATGTACTTTTTAAGAACATTACAATTTCTTTCAAATTGTTGCGTGCGATGATTCACACATTAAAGTTACAAAACCCACCATTTTAAGAATACAAAATTTGTTTTTTTACTAACAATTTTAATTAACTTTATAAGCCCTATGAATTACCAAAAAGTTAAACAACATATTGTGAGCTGGCTTTTAACCTATTCTAATTCTTCGCGAACCGAAGGATTTGTGGTTGGTATAAGCGGAGGCATTGATAGCGCAGTAACTTCTACTCTTTGTGCTTTAACTGGTAAGCCGCTGATTGTTTTAACTATGCCAATTAGGCAATTTAAGACCGAACATGATAGAAGTTTAGAACACATTAATTGGCTTAAGAACAATTTCAAAAATGTTACTTCGCACGAAATTGATCTAACACAGGTATTAGAGTCGTATGAAAAAACATTATCAAACGATATTCAAGATTTTTTAACCATGGCCAATACGCGAGCACGCATTCGCATGAGTGCGTTATATGCTTACGCCGGCCATCATAAAATGCTGGTAGCGGGCACCGGAAATAAAGTTGAGGATTTTGGCGTTGGATTTTATACCAAGTACGGAGATGGCGGAGTGGATCTTAGTCCGATCGCTGATCTTTATAAAACGGAAGTGTATGATCTTGGAAAACATTTAGGCTTGGTACAAAGCATTTTAACAGCAAAGCCTACCGACGGTTTATTTGGCGATGGAAGAACGGATGAAGATCAACTAGGCGCCGCTTATGCAGAATTAGAATGGGCGATGGAATATATTTCGAACAATAAAACGGACTCATTAAACGAACGGCAGCAACATGTAATGCGCGTTTACTCGGATAGAAATAAAGCAAATAAGCATAAAATGGAACCCATACCTGTTTGCATGATACCAAAAGAATTTAGATAGTGAGATTTTGTAAACGCACTAAAAGAAAAATATATGTTTGGAAAATTTGGAGGTATGATGGGAAAGCTTCAAGAAATGAAGCAAAAAGCCGAGGAAGCAAAAGAAAAATTAAACAACACACTTTTAGTTGTTGAAGGTGCCGGTGGAGATATTAAAATTGAAATAAACGGCAATCGTGAAATAAAAAAATTGACTATTGCTGCAGGATTGCAACATGGAGGCAAGGAAGAATTAGAAGAGCAATTACGCATTACATTAAATAAAGCGATTGATCAAGCCAATACTCTAAATGAAGCGGAGATGAAAAAAGCAGCTTCAGGATTATTGCCTGGCTTAACGTAATTAAAATTTTAAATACAACCAGTAATTAGGGTTGCTGTGTGTTTCGCTGATCTTAAAAAATGTGTCGGCAATTATTTTAAAACCTTCCTTTTCGTAAAAACGGACAGCGCGTTTGTTTTCGGTCCAAACATATAGCCAAATTCCTTTTTGCTTATTTTCCTTTGCCAATTTTATGTTGAGGTCAAATAAGGGTTTCCCGATCTTTTGAGTGTAATATTTTTTAAGAACATATATCTTTTCCATTTTACAAACCGGGACTTCATTTATTTTTAGATTTGAAAAATTGTAAATGATCTTTGAGAACGCCACAGGAACATCATTTAAATACGCCACACGAAAAATATTTTTAGCATCAGCAAGCTCTTCCTTAAAAAGAGCAACATTCAATTTCTGGTTTGTGTACTCCTCAATATCTTTTTCGGAAGCACTTGTTCCATGCGATTCGTAAAAAGTTTGAATAGCCATTTGCGAAATGAGTTCGGCATCTTTTACGGTTGGTATTTCAAAACGTAGCACGGTTCAAATGTAAATAAAAAAGCGAAGAACATTTCTGCACTTCGCTTTTAAATAACTTTTAATGTATTAATCTTTTAAAATGATCTTTTTTATGATCACACCGGAGCCTGATTCAATTTTTAAAAGGTAAATACCCTGTGCATTATCCAATTTTACCTGGTGATTCAAATGTCCATTCTGAATATTTCCTTTGGCTTCGTAAACAAGGCCTCCGGCAACGTTGTATACTTTTATACGAGCTTCCGTTTCGTTAAGCCCAATCAATTTGATTTCAAATTTACCGTTCGAAGGGTTTGGATACACAAGTAAATTACTCTCATTTATAATCGTTTGTTGTTTGATACCTGATAAGGTAATGTTTTGTGGAGGAATTACATTGATATAAGCCATGCTTATTGGCGACGAGGCCTTATGATGATCTCCTGAGCCTGTTGGATCTGGTGGACTTGTAATTGTATAAGTAACACAAGTTGTTGAGGTGGCTCCGCACGAAACACTTACTGTTAAACAAACGTTGTATACGCCAATTGGCGAATAGGTGTGTGATGTGTACAATTGATTATCTGAAGTATTATCTCCCCAGTTCCATGTAGCAGAAACAACATTCCACGGATAAGACGGAATAGCATTCCACCAACCCGATGTGATCATCGTCATTGTAAAATTTGAATTGGCTACGCAAGGAACACTGTTGATATTTACAGGAACAGCAACACTGTCTTTACAAATTGGATTATTTGGATCTTGCACCACCAAAAGCACATTATGAATTCCGGCATTAGAATATGTATGCGAGGCAAGTGGCCCACCAATTGTATTAAACCCATCTCCAAAATCCCAAGCGTATGTCATGCCTGCTATAGTGCCAGTAGAAGTAGAAGCAAAATTAACTAGGCCTCCTGTGCTTTGCGTATAGCTAAAAGACGCAGAAACGTTGCACGTATTAGATGTAACAGCAACAACTTGACTTACCGTGCTTGAACATGCTGTAGAGGCATTAATAAGGGCAGCAAGTGTTATGGTATAAGTTCCATTTGGGAAATTCATATTAATTGGATCTCCAGAACCCATAAAGGCTGCGTTTTTATACCAGTCGTATGTTGTTACTGCTGTTGTTCCTGTTGAGGTGCTTACAAACTGTACGTTTCCATTTCCTAATTGATTTGCCACAAAACTGGCATTTAAATTACATGGACCAGTAGTAACAATTGCACTAGAAGTGCTATCACTACAACCGCTGCCATTGCTAACTACAAAAGAGCAAAGAAAAAAACCGGGACCGCCATAATTATGGGCAGATGAACTTCCTGATCCTTGCGTGGCATCTCCGTAATACCAAGTATAGGTGCTTCCAACAATGGTTCCAGAACTGGTACTTAAAAAACTGGCTGAATTGGCAGCTACTGTGCTTACAAAACTTGCAACCAAATTGCATGTATTAGAAGTAACAGTGATCACCTGGCTGGAGGTGCTTGCGCAAAAAGATGAGTTATTACTTGCATAAAGCGTAACTGTGTAAGTTCCGTTTATAAAATTGATAGTTATTGGATCAGTTGATCCTGCATAAGTTGAATTTTTATACCAAACATAAGTAGTTGTAGCCAATGTATTAGTTGAAGTACTTATAAATTGTACGTTACCATTTCCTAATTGATTTGCTGTAAAATTGGCGATCAAATTACATGGCCCATTCACAAACACAGAATTTGTAACGCTATCTATACAACCACTGCCATTATTAACTACGAGTTTGCAATTGTAAAATCCGGGACTTGCATATGTATGAGTAGTGCTATTACCAAATCCAAAATTCATATCACCATAATCCCATGTGTATGTGCTACCAATAACGGTTCCGGTACTGTTACTTAAAAATGTTGCTGAGTTTGCCGAAGTAATTTGTGTAAAACTTGCATTTAATAAGCAGGTTGGGTTTGGCGCTGTTGTAATGTTAACGGTTTGACAAATACTAGCGCTACAAGTTGGCGCTGCGGTTGGCGTCCAAATAGAAAGACACACTGTATAAACACCATTGGCTGTATAAGTGATGTTTGGGTTTTGTAGCGAAGAGGTTTGACTATTTCCAAAATTCCAAAAATGCCCCGAACCAGGAGTTGGTGTAGAAGTAGATAAGAATTGTACATTTCCGTTTGCGTTGTATGTTACCACGAAATTGGCAGTACACTGCGCTATACTTGTTTGATGTAGTCCGAAAATTAGGATACCAAAAAACAGTTTTTTAAAATTCTTAGTAAATGTTTTGATCATATGCTGTTGTTTTTAGTTATGTAATAAGTTTAGTCATTAAACCATACGATGCCCAAAGGGCTATGGTTGGTAAAAGATTCAATAATCATGCCGTAAACTGTTAATTTATAGGCAAATGAGAATTACTTTTCGGCGATCACCGATATTTCCACATGTGCGCCCTTAGGCAAAGCCACAACTTGAACGGTTTCGCGAGCAGGAGGATTGTTTGGAAAATAGGTTTTGTACACGTCGTTGATTTGCGCGAATTTTTTAAGATCAGTAGTGTAAATAGTTGATTTTACAATGTTACTCATCTTTAATCCCGAAGCTTCAATAATGGTTTTTACATTTTCCATTACTTGTTTGCATTCTACTTCAATACTTGCGCTATCCAATTTTCCTTCGATGTTCAAACCAATTTGACCTGATACATACAACATATGATTTGTTTTAATGGCTTGGCTGTATGGACCAATAGGAGATGGCGCCAATTTTGTAAATACAACTTCTCGTTTGTTTTTTGTAACAAACGCAACAAGCATTAAGCTTAAACAAATGCCTAAACCAATATTTTTTAATCTATTTTCCAATAGGAGCTTTTGATTCCGAAACTTCTGTTAATCCTTTAACTAATAAATTAAGATCGTACAAATTTGTGTAAACACTTGGCGTAACCCGAATGCCATTTATCTTTTCAAGAACTATGGATGTAGTATGAATTTTTTGTTTCTCATACAAACGCGCTTCAATATCATTGGCTTTCCAACCTTCAAAACCAATATTTCCAATGGCGCATGAGTATTGCGGTTTTAACGACGTACAAACAACGGCGCCTTTTAATTTAACTGCTTTTTCAATCCAATGACTCTTCAAATAGCGTAAACGCGCTTCTTTTCTTTTTATGCCTATCACATTATGAAAATCAACGGCAGCGCCAATTGCCATTTCGGCGGCCATGTTGCGTGTTCCTAAATTTTCGAACTTGCGAATGTCATCACTATCTGGTTGTGGAGCCGAAAGTAATGGCCAAATATTTTTTATTTTATCTTTTTTAATATACAACAAACCACTTCCTAAAGGAGCATGTAACCATTTGTGTAATGAGATTGCTAAGTAATCAGCACCCGTATCGCTTAATTTAAAATCAAATTGTCCAAACGAATGCGCAGCATCTACAATTACTTCGCAACCTTTTGCGTGCGCCATGTCGGCTATCATTTTTACCGGAACAATATTTCCACTCCAATTAATTTGATGTGTAACGTGTACGATTTTTGTTTTTGATGTAATAGCCTTAGCATAAATATCAACAATTGTTTTGTCATCTTCAGTAGGTTGAGGAATGTCTATCCAAACTAATTTAACGCCATCACGCTTCTCGCGTTGTTTCCAGGCATTCATCATGTTTGGATAATCGTATTTACTTAATACAATTTCATCGCCGGCTTTTAAATTCAAACCAAAAATCACAGAGTTCAATCCTTCGGTTGAATTACGGTTGATACAGATCTCATCAGCACTTACTCCTGTAATGTCAGCTAATTTTAAACGCAAACCTTCGCGGCCCTGATCTAAAATTCGCCACATGAAATACGAAGGCGCTTCATTACAATATTGATAAAAACGAATGTGGGCATCTTGTACCACTTTTGGCGAAGGACTCACCCCGCCATTATTTAAATTGATAATGTTTGGAGAAACAGTAAAGCTTTCGCGCACCCAGCCCCAAAAATCTTCATCAGAAGCAGATTCGTCAATGCTCATGTTCTCAACGCGATTTACTTGGCTCTCAAGTTCAGCTGCAAATGTTTTGTTAATAGCAGAAAGAAAACTTAAACTTCCAAGAGTGCCTGCCGAAGCAAGCATAAAACGGCGACGATCCATAAATAAAATTTTTATTAAAGATAGGAAAATTACAGGAAAGAAAAAATGGACCCTTAAAGCTTAATTACCTTCAAGTTTTCTCTGTTTTTAATAAGCTCGCCTGTTTTAACAACGGCACTTAGCTTTTTAATATTGAAAACAAGCGCCCTTTTCTTATCAAAGGTCCAATCTTTGTTATAATAAGTGTTTCCTTCGGCAATACTGGTTTGTTGAACAGAACTTGTTTTTCCTTCAGAGACTGAATTAATGGCCCTTAAATAAAGATCATGCGCATGCTCCATTACTTTTAAATGCAGTTGTTCTAAATTCTCATCGCCGGTTAATTCGGTGAATTCAGTTGTGACAATATTTCCAGAATCAATGCCTGCGTCTATCCACATTATTGTATTTCCAATCAAATGAAATTTTCCATTGGCAATACACCAGTTGGTGCAATTTGGTCCGCCTTTTACATAAGGAGATAAACCTGTATGGAGATTTAGAATTCCAACACTGGGCTTTAAGGATAACATTTTTTGTTTGATGAGGCTTGTGCCCGAAACAACAATAAGATCAGCATCTATGTTTTTTGAAAATTCATATGCGTCATCTGAATTAATGCTCTCAACATCCAACGTGTTTGCTTTAGGATAATTTGAATGCGCAGTGCTATAATGTTGTACCATTTTCCACCAGGCTTTTCCAATGGTTGGAAAAAATAATCGCTCCAATAATTTGGATAAAGTAATTTTTTGTTTGTAAAGCCTTGTTTCGGTAATTATTCCGGCAAGCGGAAACAACGAATGGATCTTATTCGCCAAAGCTTTTTGATTGGGCTCATTTCCTATCCACAAAATAATTTTCATTTATAACCGATCAACGATTTAACGTTCTCTAAAGTATTTGTTATTCGTAAACGTGTTTTCCACCAAGGTTCGTTATACAATTCTATTCGAGGTATCTCAAATATATCTGTTTTATGCTGATCGTAAACAGTTTGTTTTACAGCCAAGCCAATTGTATAACCTGTTTCTTTAGCCAAATGTTTGGTGGCTTCATTAAAGCTTCCCACGGGATATGAAATAGTTTGAGGGAAGTAACCAAGGTGTTCTTTTATTTTGATTCCTGATAGCTGCAATTCATTTTTAATTTCGTTCTCATCCGTCATTGTTCCCAACATGGCATGGGTTACAGAATGAGATCCAATGTAATGCCCGGCATTTTTCAATTCGGAGAGATCTTTCCAACCCATCATTAATTTTGGCAACTGAACATCATTATACGTTTGAGCAATTATTTCAAGAACTTTATTTCGCTTTACGTGAGAGATTTTTTTAAGGAAGGGTTTTAATTTACGCACGTAAGCCATCCGCTCTGAGTTATCTTTTAATTGACTTATCTTCAACTCGTCGGGCAAGAAATCAAGATCCATTTTTATCTCAGTTTTGTTTGCAAATTGAAAAAGATGTTCGAGTTCATGAGTCCAAGTAACTATATTTTGATCAATACAATTCGTTACCACATAAAACGAGGCTTTTACTTTGTACTTATCTAAAATGGGGGCTGCGTATTCAATATTGTCTTTGTAACCATCATCGAACATGATGGTAGCGAATTTATTTTCCGAATTTATTTCGTTTGAGGAAACAAGATCTTCAATTAAAGCAACCTCGTATGTTTTAGAAATATAGTTAATGCATTTTTCAAAAAGACCAACATCCATGGGATCCCACAATGGATCTCGTTTAGGATTTACTCTATGGAATAAAAAATTCTTTATCAAAACGATGGTGCCGAAATTGTTCTTGCTTTCTTTTTCAATTCAACGGCTTTGGCCTTTGGATATTTTATAGAAAAAGACAAAAGGATCTTTTTAGTTTCATCGGGTGCCAAACTCAATTTCCATTTTAATTGCCCTGTTGCTTCATTGCGATCGGCCTTTGAAATTTCTTTTACATCTACAATGATTTCACTGTTTTGAGAAATGGGTAATTGATCTTCAATTTCAATTTGAATTGCTGATTTATGGTTGTTCTTTACAATGATCTCATAGGTATAAGTTACTTTTTTTGTTGTGCCTGCCGTTTGTTCGCTATTGTTTTCCTTTAATTTGGTACGAGTAATTTGTATCTTTTTATCGCGGCCAAATGAGAGGTCTAAAGTATCAGCTACGCTACGTGTATTGATATAACTTTGTCCTACATAAGTTCCTGCTAAATAAACATTGGCCTGGCCTTCTATCAGATCAAGATCTTCCCACCCGGCAATTCGCGCCAACATAAACGCTTCCTTTTCAACTTTTGGAACACTATAATATTGAAATGATGCATTCAAATTATACGAGGTAACATCGATCAAATAGGGTTTTGCATCTGAGGGAATAGAATAATTTTGTTTGATGTCGAACTCAGCACTTAGCTCGGATACTTGTATCTCCTCGGTTAACTTTGGTAATTCTTTTACCTTGCCCTTCATTCCCTTCACTTGTTTTTCTTCATCATACAAGGTTTGTTCTTGCGCTATTGTTTTTTGTTGACTATAAGCTGCGGAAGGCGCGTTGTTAGCCATATTGTTATTGTTGTTATAACCGTAATAATTTTGAGTACTAAAATTCAAATACCAACATGCCAGATCTGGTTTAGAAGCATTTTTTAATGGATCGGCGCTTGATACTTTCATTTTAACGTCGTTCCAATCTACGCCGCTATTATTATAAACTTTAGCCTTATATTTTAAAACTATGGGTTTATTTATGTCTTCACTTATCAGATCATAGCTTGGCACCCAACCACTTTCTTTCACTACATATTTTAGATCAATATCCACTGTAATTTTTTCAGTGCTCGAGATCAAAACAGCAATTTCCGCTGTTGGCAATTGAGCATCGCCAATTACTTCGTTCAATTGGTTGTTCATTTTATTTAAAGCTTCTTGAGTTTTATTTTGTTTTTTATCAGCTTTAAAAGTTTCCGAATTAATATCTTTTAAGCGCGCTCTGTAAAAATCAGCGGCTAATTTTAATTCTGCAATAATCACACCTTTGTCTTGCCCACCAATAGATTCATTTTTACTCAGCATTATTCTTTCTTTATTCAATGCATCAATTTCGTAATTGGTTTGCGTTAAAATATCAGTATACATTTCAATAGAATCGCGCATTTGTTTAACGCGCGGACTTTGTTTTTGCTCAGCTAAAAAATTTATTTTATCCGAAACAGAAAGCACGGTCGCACCATTATTTACATTAACTTGTATGCTTTTTGAAATTAGTTTTGGAGATAGACCGGTAAAAATAACCATGGTGCGCCCAGCATTTACGCTCAGATTTTTTGTTTGGCTCACTTCAGCCCCATCTAAATAAAGGATCACCGACTTCACAGCCACATTTACACGAACATCTTCGGTGGATTGTGCATGAGTATATGAAAACAAAGCAATGAGTGACAGTGTGATGATGGACTTTTGCATGGCGTTTGATTTAAATTATGTCAATTCAATATACTTAAATAATTCGGCTCTAGTAGTTTCTTTTTCAAATTGCCCCCCGTAAAAAGAAGTTACAGTAGCCGAAGCATGATCTTGTACACCTCTTGATGAAACACATAAATGCTTGGCGTCAATGATCACAGCCACGTCATCTGTTTTTAAAACTTTCTGGAATTCTTTTGCAATTTGCACGGTCATACGTTCTTGCACTTGTGGACGCTTACTAAAATATTGTACAATGCGATTTAATTTACTTAAACCAATTACTTTACCGTTGGAAATGTAAGCCACGTGTGCTTTCCCAAAAATGGGAACAAAGTGGTGCTCGCAATTGCTGTAAAACGTAATATCTTTTTCAACCAGCATTTGGTTGTATTTATATTTGTTTTCGAACAATGCAACTTTTGGTTTGTTTGCAGGATCAAGTCCGCTAAAAATTTCTTTCACATACATTTTAGCAACACGCTTTGGAGTTCCCTTTAAACTATCGTCGTTCAGGTCTAAACCTAACGTCTCCATAATGCCTTTAAAGTGCGTTTCTATCTTCGCCATTTTTTCGTCATCGCTCAATTTAAAAGCGTCTGCACGTAAAGGTGTTTCTTCACTCGTACTTATATGTTGCTCGCCAACTTCGTCAATAGTGAAATCGTTTACACTTCGACTACGATCAGTGTGACTTTCGTCTTTAAGCAGGGAATTCAACAAAATTTCTTTCGGTTTCATAGAGTCTCAAATTTAGTTCATAACGGTTATCAATTTTTTTACGGAGAATATCGTATATAACCATAACAATATTTTCGGCTGTTGGATTCAAATTCTTAAATTCAGGAACATCCAAATTCAAATTCTTATGATCAAAACGCTCAACGATCTCATTTTTTATAATATCCCCTAATAATTTCATATCAAAAACGTAGCCAGTCTTCGGGTCCACTTCGCCAACTAATTTTACAATAAGTTCGTAATTGTGGCCATGATAATTTGGATAATTGCATCTTCCAAAATATTCAGCATTTTCTGCATCATTCATAGATGAACTATGCAAACGATGAGCAGCATTAAAATGCTCTTTACGATAAACAGCAACTTTGTTCATTTTTTTAATTTATCAAGATAGGTTGGTTAGGCTTATCAAGATCATTTTTTTTAAGAACTGTACCGGAAGTTTGCCGGACATTGGCCCTTTTTTAAGAAACAAACAATAAGAAATCCCTATTCTTTAAACTTGCAGTAAAATTAAAGAAATTTATTGCAAAAGCAAAACACTATGATTCGTTAAAAAAGTATAAAGATGAAGCCCGGCTTTATCAATTAAACTATTGGTGCTGACCTAATCCAGAATCCAATGAGGGCTATATTGATTATATTTGAATTATTTATAAGCCAAAAATGAAGCTGATTGCTTTTTTTATTCTTTTAGGTGGGTTTTTTATTAAAGCTCAACAGCCATCATATATACACTTTACGGGTAATAACGGTTTGCCGAGCAATACTGTTTATTACTGTATCCAAGACCTCAATGGTTATTTTTGGTTTACTACCGACAAAGGAGTTGCTAAATTTAACGGATATTCATTCCAAAATTTTTCTACAAACGATGGCTTAAGCGATAACGATATATTTGATGCCTATGAAGATTGGCAAGGCAGAATATGGTTTTCTTGCAGTAATGGAGAGTTAAGTTATTATGAGAATGGAAACTTTTACAACAGAAGCAAGAGCCCTCTTCTATCAAAAATAAACACGTCAAACTTGGGCCTCAAGGTGCTCTCTGATAATAAAAAGACAATCCATTATATCACACAAGGATTAACGGTATCAATTGATAGCTCATTAAAAATAAAGCAAAAAAAATTAATAGGACAATTTGCTAACTCAACGCTTTTGAAAAACAATTTAGGCGATGTAATTTCACTCAATTATGATACTTCCAATGTACATTTTACAAATTTAACAAGCGGCACCCAATTATCTTTTTTAAATGATAATAGGAAAATAATGCCTAGGGTTAATACAAAGGCTGATGTTAGTGAAGGAGCCGTTTATTATAGCACAGAAAATAAAGTAATTAAAAAAAGTTTCAGTGGGAATAGATATGAGGTTTTGGGAGAATTTGAAAGTATGGTTCAATATCTTAAAATCAGCGATCAAAATAAGTTATATATAGGAACGCAAAAGGGCTTAGTAATTTATGATTTACTAACTCATAAAAGAGGGAAAACCTTGTTTCCGGAGCCTTCTATTTCTTCAATACTAATTGATAACGAAAATCATCTTTGGATAACGACACTAAACGATGGCATATATTTATTGCTCAATGAAGATGTTATGCTAATAACGAAAAGTAACGGATTAGCATTTGATAAAACTTTGTATTTAAATTTTGCTGACAGCAATACACTTTTTGCAGGGTCTAATAATTTTTATTGTTCTTTTATATCAGAAACAAGGTAAATAAACATGAAACTGCCTTTTGAAAAGGGTAATGGAAATATTAGAAGTTTAAGGAAAGATAAGCAAGGAAATTATTATCTAATTACCTCAATCGGAGTTACAAAAGTGAATAGTAAATTTCAAATCGTTCAAAAATATGTTACAGCGGTTAAAGATATTTTTTTTAGGGAGGACGATTCGGTTTACATCGCCAGAATTAATGGTGTTTCACTCGTTCATCAAAACGATTTCGAGAAGCAATCAAATAAATTAGACTATTTTTTCTTTAGCAAATTGCGATATAAGCACCCCACCAATTATTTTGTTGGGGGAAAAGAACTTGGAATTTTTTGTGTAGGAAATGATGGCATTAAGGTTATTAAAAATAACTCAATAACAGATTTCGGGGAAAAAGACGAATTCAAAAAAAATATTTCAGATGTTGTACGCACACCTAAAAACATTATTTGCATAGGTTCCAGCATAAAAGGGATTAAGGTTGTTTATAAGAACAAGGATTATTACATCGATAATAAATCAGGTTTAACTTCAAATTTTATTACCAGTTTAGCGCTCGATAGCAAGCAAAACCTGTGGGCAGGTAGCGCAAACGGATTGTTTAAAATTAGTTTTATTTGGGCGCCTTATCGGGCTATCACTTCAAGCTTGTTTGTCCTTTGCTATTTTTGTCGCACTGCGGGGTCTTCGCAGAAAAAGCGAAGCCTACTCGTTGCGCAAACATTAAGCAAAGCCCTAAACAAGGCTTTTCGCTCTATCCCGGGCGCAGCATTAGGGTTTAGTTTGC
>JAWXAS010000003.1:0-23993 GCA_034439635.1 Bacteroidota bacterium
AGCTGTCCAGCCACTATAAAAAGGTTTAAAATGAGGAGGGATTGGTTGGTTTAATTTTAAAACAACAATATCGTGCAAATAACTTATGTCTACTATAGTTGCACCTCCTTCAACGACATATCTGCTAACCTTACAGCCTATAGTACTTGTAGGAGAAGCGTCTGCGTTTGAATAATTAAAAACAAACTTCGCATTCGCCAAATCCATTTTATTATTATTATTATTGTTACTCGGATTGATGGCACTTTTTACGACACAATGCCTAGCAGTAATGAAAATATTTTCTTGCTGATTATCATCGTTATTGGTAAATGCTTGCCTTAGTAAAACATACGAACATGCAGATAAGCTTCCTGTAGATGGATTTTTTATTTCCATCATAAAAACGGATCGACTATTGTTATTTAAGAAGTCTTGTGGTGCTGGTGCATTTGGTACAAAAACATTATTATTGCATAAAAGTGAAACCCCAGGCCCGTAACCGCCAGCCAATAAAGGGAGACATGTTTGTCAATAAAACAGACTCCAGGAGTATAAAAATATTAAAATGGAATACTTTAACTTAATCATGAACCTTATAATTTACAACGAGAGCTTAAAATCGCATGGGGGGGTGAATAGTGTTTTCATAAATTGAATTGTGTAATTCAAATATAATTAAAAAAGCCGTTACAATGTTAGTAACGGTTTTTCTTTAAACTCTAAAAATACTACTTCGCGTAACTCGTTGCCCTAGTTTCCCTTATTACCGTAACTTTTACCTGGCCGGGGTAGGTCATTTCTGTTTGAATCTTTTGCGAGATTTCAAAGGCTAATTGTTCAGCCCTTGCATCCGTTACTTTATCGCTTGAAACAATAACGCGTAATTCACGGCCTGCTTGTATTGCGTAAGTTTTATCAACGCCTTCGTATCCTAAAGCTGTTGCCTCCAAATCTTTTAAACGCTTAATGTATTGTTCGGCAATTTCGCGGCGAGCACCAGGCCTTGCACCGCTAATAGCATCACACACCTGAATAATTGGTGCATATAAGGTGTTCATTTCAATTTCGTCGTGGTGAGCTCCAATAGCATTGCATACTTCTGGTTTTTCTTTGTATTGCTCTGCTAACTTCATACCCAATAATGCATGTGGTAATTCAGGTTCGTTATCAGGCACTTTTCCAATATCGTGTAATAAGCCTGCACGTTTTGCAACTTTAGGATTTAAGCCCATTTCGCTGGCCATTATTCCGCAAAGGTTTGCAACTTCGCGACTGTGTTGTAATAAATTTTGTCCGTAAGACGAACGGTATTTCATACGGCCTACCATTCTAATTAACTCAGGATGTAAACCATGAATTCCAAGATCAATACAGGTACGTTTGCCGGTTTCAATAATTTCTTCTTCCAGCATTTTTTTTGTCTTCTCAACTATCTCTTCAATACGCGCTGGGTGAATACGGCCATCAGAAACTAATTGGTGTAAAGCCAAACGGCAAATTTCTCTTCTAATAGAATCAAAACAACTTAAGGTAATTGCATCGGGAGTATCATCTACAATGATCTCAACGCCTGTTGCAGCTTCTAGTGCGCGAATATTTCTTCCTTCACGTCCAATAATACGTCCTTTTGTTTCGTCGCCTTCAATATGAAATACCGAAATTGAATTTTCAATAGCAGTTTCGGTTGCTACACGTTGAATGGTTTGAATGATGATCTTTTTTGCTTCTTTATTAGCGTTGATCTTTGCCTCATCCATGGTGTCTTTAATAAACGACATGGCCTGAGTTTTTGCTTCTGCCTTTATGCTTTCTACTAATTGTAATTTGGCTTCATCGGCACGCAAGCCGCTCACTTTTTCAAGCATTTCTACTTGTTTGCGGTGACCTTTTTCAACCTCTTCCAGTTTACTTTTGTAAACGTCAATTTGATTTGCCAATTGAATACGAGAATTTTCTAACTCTTTGTCTTTACGATTAGCATCTTCTAATTTCTTTACAATATCACTCTCTTTTTGTTTGGCGCGATTTTCGGCAACGCTGAGTTGGTTATTACGTTCCTGCACAGCTTTATCGTGCTCCGATTTTAATTGTAAAAATTTTTCTTTTGCCTGAAGGATCTTTTCTTGTTTGGTAGCTTCGGCTTTTACTTCCGCTTCTTTAATAAGATTTTCCTTTTCCTTTTTAGCGCTTGAATTTATTTTGCTATTAGCTATCAAAAAGCCTACAATAACTCCTAAAAGAAGTCCGGCGGCGATGAATATTATGGTTAATGTTTCCATTGTTATGTTAATTTATTCCGTCTTAACTTTCGCTAAGTTGGGTTGTGTTAAAAAAAAAACGCACAAAGACCTACTATTATAGACCTTTGTGCGTGAATGTATTGTAAAATATAAAACTTACTCTTCTATATTCTTGATCTTGTCCCTATGCTCTTCAAGCATATGTTCAACATCAGTAAGCATTGTTCTTAAATTGCTTAATTCTACTTCAGAGTTTTTCGCGTCTTTATAATATTGAGATACAAGTTGCAAGGCAACCATCGCTAAAACATCCTTTTTATCTTTAATCGCGAAATTTCTTTCAAATTCCGAGATCTTGGTATTTATAATAGTAACAACCTCTCTCAATTTCCCCTCATCAGCAGAACTGATCTTAACCGGATATGTTGCACCGGCTATTTCTACGTTTATACTAACTTCGCTCATTAATTGAGGCGTTTAACTAAGCACTTAATAACGCAATGCATTTGTCTATTTCACGCACTAAATCGTTTATTTGTTTTTTCATTTGGGAGCTTTCGCTTGGCCCATCTGAATTTTTAGCTAATATAACATTCTTTCGGTGACTATTCAAACTTGTTACATCAATAGACTGGCTGTCAACTTGTTGTGATATTCCAGAGATCACATCGTTCATTTTCAACAGCTGTGAAGCCATCTCTTCCTTATCTGTTAAAAGTTTTAAGCGCTCATCGTTCAATTCATCAATTTGCTTGAACAATTTATCAATGAATGCATCTTCTTGAGTAGAATTTACATTCGATTTAAGATCATCAATTTGTTTTTGATAAGATGTTACCTTACTGTTAAGCTCAATAGTTGATTCGTTAAGCTCAGTAATTGTTGTTTTTAAAACATTGATCTCATTTAATAATGAGTTCTTCTCGTTGCTAATGGCTTCTAAACTATCTTGTAATCCATGAACCAATTCTGAACTTTGTCCTGATTCGGATAATTGAGAAGTTAATGTAGTAATTTCTGTTTTCAATTTAGAAATTTCTGCACTTAGCGCCGAATTGTTTGCTGATATATTTGTGATCTCAAAGTTTTTGTTGTTCAATGTGTCTTTCAGATCTTCAACTTTACCGGTAAATGTAGTTGTGCTTTCTTCTAATTCTGTTTTAACTAATCCTAACTCAGCTTCCAAAGCTTCTACTTTATCTTGTGCGGCATCAATTTCATGAATAAGGTTTGAATTTTCTGCTACTAACTTATCAAATTCGATCTTTGAGGATTCGTTTTTTTCATTCCATTCTGAATCTATTCCCGACTTTAATGATTCTATCTCAGAAGAGAACGACGACTTAGCTTCATCCAGCTCATTTTCCTTAGCGGCAAGTAAGGCGCTTAGCTCAGAAATCTGTGAAAACAAGTCGCCATTCTTATTTAATAGCTCGTTAAATTCTTCCGTTTTTGAATTTAATAATTGTTCTGTCTCACTTTGCTGGTTATTTGTTCTCTCTATAACAGACGCCAAATTTGTGATCTCAGCATTCAGCACTTCAATTTGTGCATCCAGCTTACTTACTTGTTCTGATTGAGATAATTCATTGTTTTGTTTATAGCTTTCAAATTCTACCGAAAGCGTATTCCAATTATGGATACCTTCTTCTATTTGAGCTTTGAACGATTCAATTTCTGAATTAAGAGTTGATATAGTTGTATCGCGCTCTTCAACATTACCTAAAAGTGTTTTAATGCTTTCGCGACTTTCGTCGGCATCTAATTGGCTTTTTGTTAATTCATCGGCCAGTTTAGAGTTTTGACTTGTTGAATGTAATACAGTATTAGATAATTTTTCTTCGTACGACTCTTGAAGTTCAGCAATTTGAGTCTCGTGACTTGAAATTAAGCTTTGCTCTTTTTCGGTAAACTGATTGGTTAATTCAGTTATGCGTGCTTCGTATGTAGTAGTAAGTTCAGATACAGATGTTGTTAATTTTGAATTCCAATCTTCAACAGTTGAATCAAAATTTGATTTATAATGTTGTTCGCTATTGCTTAATTGAGATTGAAGTTCTTCAATGCGTTGATTGTAATTTGTAACTAAAGTACTTCTTTCTTCTTCGAACTCTAACTTTAAGCCATTCACTTCATTACGATGTTCTTGTTCGCTGAATTCTTGTTTCTGGCGAGTGCTGTCTTCTAAATTAGAAATTGTAGTTTCGTAAGTATACTTTAAGCTGTTTATTTTAATTTCATTTTCAGAAGCAGTAGAATTAATTTGAGATTCGAAATGATTTCTAAGTTCAGTTAATGCAGATTCATATTCAGAACGGATAGCATTGATAGTATCTTCATGCGAGCTTAACATGCTTAGTTCTTTATCAGCAAACGAAGAAGTTACTTCACTTAATCTATTTTCAAATTCATCCTTTAAGCCTAATTCTTTATAATGAGCACCGGTTCTTAAATCGGTAATTTGAGTTTCGTAACTTTGTTTAACGTGAGCCAGTTCATTATAAGCTTCTTCTTTTACGCCTTCAATTTGAGTTTCGTAACGAGCGGCGATAGTATCCAATTCAGCTTTTAATGAGTTTATCTCTTCAAAGCGAGCATCGATCTCAGCTTGCTTTTCTACAAGTTGATCTTTAATGTTGGCTCGCAACTCTTTAAAAGAGCTTATCTCACTTTTATATAAAGTATTGTCGCGCTCCATAACGGTTAGCTTAGTGTTAAGCACCTCGATATTTACACCAAGACGTTTACAGTCTTCATCCCTAAGGATAAGTTGATTTCTGTAATCGCTTAACGAGCGTTTTAACTCGTTAAATTCTTTGCGCAACGTTACGTCGCTGTCAAGTACTTGTTGTAATTCTGATTTGATGTCGTTGAAACTCATTATTTCACGTTTTTGATTTGGAATAAAAGTAGAGATTCAATTAACTGTAAATGAATAGCTAAGAAATTATGATTACACAAACACATGTTAATTACCCACTACGTTATGAGCATTGCATTGTTAATAGCAAAAACGCTATTTAAAGGAGAATTTAGCTGTTTTTTCGGGACAGCTGATCTTGCTGTTTTGCTCGCCGGCAGAGGTTTCTACGCGAATGATGTTGGTTTGTTTATCAAAACTATCGTACAACAAAGTATTTTCAATATCGAGGCTTTTGAGAGATCTTATCTTTTTATATTCAATAAAAATCCAGGTAACATCCTTCTCAGTTTCAAAACCAATATAGTTGAACGCGGCGTTTTTTCCGTTAACCTTAATGATAAGACGAGCTTGCAAATACTTGTTTATGAGTTTATTTATCTCTTCTTTATTGGAACCATTGATGAGGTCGACCGAATTACCGTTTAGTTTTTTTAGTGAAGTTTCAAGGTCGTTGGTAAATAGCTTCACACTTGTTTCTAAAGTATTACTCTTTTTATTGAGCTTAAAGTGCGTAACGCCAAGGTAAAAAGGATGAAAGGCGGATAAAGTAAATACTATACATGCGATAATTAAACACTTTAACATACCTTTCATAAATGCAAAGATAGGAAAGGACATTGATATTTGAATTATGAAGGTAATTTTGTAAATTTGAGTTTATAATCTATTGTATGGAAACTGTACTCATAAACGTAGAAAAAAAATCGGATATCGCTTTTTTAATTAGCCTTGCAAAAAAACTAGGAATGTCGGCCAAAACGCTTACTAAAGCTCAGGTTGAAGATTGGAAACTAGTGCAAAAGATCGAAGCGGGTATGAAAACCTCAAGCGCAAGCAGATCTGAAGTTATGAAGGCTTTAGGAAAATGAAAGTAGAGTTTAAAAAGTCTTTTGTAAAGGACCTAAAGAAACTTAAGAACAAGAGTTTAAAAAGCTCAATAGCAGATTGTATAGTTCAGGTTGAATCTGCAAGTAACCTCACTCACATAAAAAATCTAAAAAAATTGGCCGGATATGATATTTACTATCGTATAAGAATTGGAGATTACCGAATTGGAATTAAAACTGAAAGTAATGTTGTGTACTTTGTTGTGTATGAGCACCGCAGAGATATTTATAAAGGCTTTCCGTAAACAATCATGAACAACTTTTGGTTATGGTTTAGTACAGGTTTGCAGCACATTACCGATTTGGGTGGCTACGACCATATTTTGTTTGTTACACTATTAAGTATAAGCTATACATTTTCTTCCTTGAAAAAATTGTTGGCAATGATAACGGCCTTTACTTTGGGACATTCTATTTCACTGGCACTGAGTATAATTGGTGACCTTAACATCAATACAGCTTTAATTGAATTTTTAATTGCTTTCAGTATTTTTATAACGGCCATTTATTGTTTAAAAGTAAAAGAAAACAGTAATGCAAAATGCCTGCCTGCCGGTTTACCTGCCGAAGGAATGAAGGCAGGCAAGGCAGGGATCTATTTAATTGTTATTCTTTTTGGATTGATCCACGGCACCGGTTTTTCGTACTTGTTAAAGGCCATGTTGGGAAAGGAAGAAGCAATTGCCGGGCCTTTGTTATATTTTAATTTAGGATTGGAAGCCGGCCAGCTTTTGATAGTACTAGCGGTTTTGAGTTTGAATTTTGCAATGAGTTTTATAAAACCTATTCCGTTTAAAGTTTACAAAATTGTTGTGGTAAGTTTAATAGGAGTAATTGCTTTGAAGATGTGTATGGAGAGGCTTATTGTTCTGAGTTGAAGTCAGACACTGAATTTTTCTGATAGATAATTTTAACATCTATCTCATTTAAATTAATGGTTTCATTAAACTCGTTAAAAGCTGTAAGTCGAGTTATTTTTATTGCAATAGGCGTATTTGAGTTTTGATTTGTTAAACGGTCAATCATTTCTTTCGGTAATTTCTCACTTTTACCTTCATAGATCGACATCACACTATCTCCGGTTATTACCGCCTGGAATGCGTATATCTTTAATTTGAATTTGTTATTTGGGATCACTAATTTTTTATCCAGCAAAATAGTTCCTAACGAAACAACACCTGTATCTTTTCCTGCCAAAGTTACCCTGTACAAAGGTTCATCCTTCTTTATTTTGATTTTGGTGGTTTGGGCCAATGATATTTGGCAAAGTATAATTGTTATAAGGATAATAAATAGCCGCATAAATAATGGATCAGCTAAAGATAATACAAAAGAGATTAAAGGTTACGAACTGCCTACACCAACGGCAAATTTTTAGGACCGAATTTTAGATATATCACCTCAAATTTGGGTCCAATTTACTCCTGTAAGACGGAAAAATTATTAATTTAAGGCCTTTAAGTAAGCATATGAAATTAAAATTACTCCTTATCCTTTTATTGTTTTCGGGTATGATCTTTTCCCAAAACATTCAAAATAATCCTAAGTCAAATCATGCCAATAAATTTGAGCAGTTAGGAACCATTCTTCCTACGCCAAACGAGTATCGCACGGCATCGGGTGCACCGGGCGCAAAATACTGGCAACAAAAAGCCGATTATGATATTGATGTTACTTTGGATGAAAAGAATTTGAAAGTGTATGGAAGCGAATGGATTACTTATACCAACAATTCGCCGGATGTATTAACGTATTTGTGGTTGCAATTAGACGAGAATCAACACGACCCAACAAACGACATGAATTATATGGAAGAAAGCAGCATTGGCAACAACACTGTTACAACCGAAGATTTTGTGAAGGGCCTTGATAGAAAAAGTGAACTGCAAGGATTGGGTGATAAAATTGAAGAGGTAATGGATGAATTAGGAAAGCCTTTAAAATATACCATCAATCAAACCATGATGCGCATTGAGTTGAAAAAACCATTGGCATCAAAAGGAAAAGTAAAATTTAAAGTAAAGTGGAATTATAAAATGTGTAATCGCTTAACGGTTGGCGGACGCGGCGGCTACGAATATTTTCCGGAGGATGGAAATCATTTGTTTACCATGACGCAATGGTTCCCGCGGATGTGTGTGTACAGCGATTTTCACGGATGGCAAAACAAACAATTTACAGGAAGAGGAGAGTTTGCATTAGCTTTTGGAAATTATAAAGTAAAAATGACAGTTCCTGCCGATCATTTGGTGTGTAGCACCGGTGAGTGCCAAAATTATCAGCAAATACTTTCGCCAGCGCAATTTGTACGTTGGCAAAAAGCACAAACGGCTAGTGAGCCTGTTGAAATTGGTTTATTAGCAGATGCAGAAGCTGCCGAAAAAAATAAAGCAACCGGAACAAAAACTTGGATATTTAAAGCCGATAGCGTTCGTGATTTTGCTTGGGGAAGCTCGCGTAAATTTATTTGGGATGCAATGCCTGCCAAGGTTGAAGGCAAACGTGTGATGTGTATGAGTTTTTATCCGAAAGAAGCGTATGGCTTGTACCGTAAATATTCTACAAAGGTTGTAGCGCATACCATTAAAACGTATTCAAAATTTACAATTCCATATCCATATCCTGTGGCGCAAAGTATTGAAGCATCAAACGGAATGGAATATCCTATGATCTGTTTTAATTTTGGAAGAACAGAAAAAGACGGAACGTATACCGAAGGAACAAAAAATGGAATGATCCTTGTGATTATTCACGAAGTAGGACATAACTTTTTCCCGATGATCATTAACAGTGATGAGCGTCAGTGGTCATGGATGGACGAGGGCTTGAATACGTTTGTACAATTTTTAACCGAGCAAGAATTTGATGCTAATTATCCTTCGCAACGCGGCGCTGCTTATAAAATTTGTGATTACATGCGCTTGCCAAAAAACATGTTGGAACCCATTATGACCAACAGTGAGAATATTTTTAATTTTGGAGCCAATGCCTATGGTAAGCCGGCTACGGCTATGAATATTTTGCGCGAAACAATTATGGGTCGCGAATTATTTGATTACGCATTTAAGGAATATGCGCGCCGTTGGGCTTTTAAACATCCCGAACCGGGAGATCTTTTTAGAACAATGGAAGATGCCAGCGGTGTTGACTTAGATTGGTATTGGAGAGGTTGGTTTTATGATACAGACCCTGTTGACATTAGTATTGATACAGTAAAAGTGTTTAAGATCTCTGCCGGAAAAACAGTTCCTGTAAAAATGGATACGATGTATAATTATCCTCCTTACAAAGATCCATTTGTAAATATCTCGCAGATTAGAAATAAAGAACAAGGTATTAAATCATTGGTTGATATTGATACTACACTCCGCGATTTTTATTCGCATTATAAATACCCAACCGAAGTGGTAAAAGAAGTAAAAGACCGTTATGAGAATTTTGAAGAGATGCCTGATACCGCATTTACAAAATTTGAAGGTTCTTATGTTTACGATATTAAATTTTCAAACAAAGGTGGTTTGGTAATGCCTATTATTATTCAATGGATCTATACCGACGGTTCAAAAGAAATTGAACGGATGAATGTTGGTTTATGGCGCAAAAATGAAAATGAAGTTCATAAAACATTTTTAAAGAACAAGAAAGTGTTGGCTATACAATTGGATCCAATGCGAGAAACAGCCGATATTAATGAAAAGAATAATACTTGGAATATGAAAGCTGAGCCGGCCAAATTTGAGGTGTTCAAAGCAAAATCGGTAAAGAGAAGAAGAAATAATCCAACCAAAGGAGAAAATCCAATGCAAAAAGCCAAACAAAAATAGGGCGCCTTGTCCATTTTGTTTAATTTTGAGCCATGAATTTTTGGAAACGTTTAAGATTTTACGGTATTGGTTTTGGTATTGGCCTTTTGATAGTGTATGCCATGTTTGGCAACCGCACTTGCGCCAGTCCGGGCCAAGTAAAAATGCGCGAGTTATCATTTCAGTATTTTCGTTTAAGTGATAAGGCACGTTGCAAAATGAATTGCTTAAAACTAAACGAACACCTTCTAAAAATTAAATTGCGCCATTTTGAAATTAATTACGATAAAAGCGAAGTACGTAAAGAACCTTGCGGTAGTTATTTTATTGAGGAGCAAAAAGAGCATACCGGCGAATACAATTTCAATTTGGTAATGTACGATTGTGATACCATTACTGAAATTAACGATATCAATATTTTAAAAGCGCAGCAAACCTGCACATGTCAATAGCGCCTTTATATAGCCACGAACATTTTATGCGTGAGGCTTTAAAAGAAGCACAAAAAGCATTTGAAGCCGATGAGGTTCCGGTAGGCGTGGTAATAGTTGCAAATAATAAGATCATTGGAAGAGCCCATAATTTAACCGAACGTTTGAACGATGTAACAGCGCATGCCGAAATGCAAGCCATTACAAGTGCCTCCAATTCTTTGGGCGGTAAATATTTAACAGATTGTATAATTTATGTAACACTCGAGCCGTGCGTTATGTGCGCCGGAGCTTTGGCATGGAGTCAGGTAAGTAAATTGGTTATTGGAGCGCCCGATACTAAAAAAGGCTTTGGCTTATTAGATCAAAATGTACTACATCCTAAAACAGAACTCATAAAAGGTGTATTAGAGCAAGAATGTAGCGAGTTGTTAAAGGAATTTTTCCGAAAAAAACGTTAATTAACCTATTTATTTCCCGCGGATCCCGCTGATTATACGGATCTGCGTTTATCTGTGAGAGATTGAAACTTAAAATTTGGTACTGTTTTTGCTTTAAATTCATTAACTTTAATAAAATTATTTCAAGATGAAAAAATTAGCCATATGTGCCATGATCCTTTTAGGATCTTTAGTAGTAAACGCAAATACAAGAAATGACGTTATTATTGTAAAAGAAACTCCTGCAAAAACCGTTTGCATTAAAAATGCAATGGCTAACGACGTAAATACATTTTTTAGCAATACCACCAACTTGTTTTTTGAAGTATATAAACCAGGCACAAAAGTCGATCTTATTGCTATTCTTGATAAACTAAAAGCTGTTGACGGCGTTGAAAATGCGAGCGCAGGAAATATTAACGGTGATTATTACGCTATCACACTTACGTTAAAATCAAAAAAAGATAAAGCTTGGTTCTCGAAAGCTTTTGCTGCTGCTGGCTTAGGGCATATAAAAATAAATAATAACGAGATCGTTGAGGTTGGTAAGCTTTAATACACTCATTTTATTTCATTAACTAATACGGTGTTCCTAAGGAGCTGTAAAATCTTAATAAAATTCATCACGTTGTTTTCCAAAGTCCCATAGGACCTACATATTGGTAGCCCCCAGAGGAGGCGAAATATTTAATCGTAATTTTTTTAATGATTAAGAAGGATTCAAATTCGCAGTCCAGATAGAGATCGTTTTTCCGGTTTTTTTATTGAAGATCAATATTTTTTCATCTTGAGAAACAAATACACGTGCGTGTTCCTCTTTTTCTTCGGTAGGAAATGTTATTTGAGTTACATCCGAACCATCTTGTTTCATTTTAAATATACAGCGTGAACCATTTTTTGCAGTAGAGTAGTAGATCCAATCTCCGGTTTTATTATACATTGGCCAACCATCTTGTGTATCTGGAGTATTTGTGAGATTTTCGGTTTGGTGAGTAGTAACATTCATTACAAAAACGTCGTCTGTTTTCTCACCCATTTTTGAATACACGATCTTTTTCATGTCGGGTGAATACCGTGCAAACAATTCATCTTCCTTTGTATAGGTAATTCGTTCAAGGGCTCCGGTTTTGATAATGTATTTGTAAATATCCAAGTTGCCATTACCACGCGTAGAACTAAATAATAATTGTTTTCCATCAGGACTAAAATGCGGATGAATATCGCTTCCTTTATCATTAGTAATGCGTTTTAGGTCTTTACCACTTGTACGCATTAAATAAACTTCTTCGTTACCATCGCGATCGCTCACAAAAGAGATCCATTCGTTATCGGCACTCCAATCGGCAAAATTATTATTGAATTTATCTTTTGTAACTTCTATGTGACTATTGGTATTAAGATCAAAGATCAATAACTGCCATTTGCCCGTAGCGTTTGATTGATAAAGTATACGTTTGCTATCGATAGATAAATGGGGGTAAGCATTTTCAACACCTTCTGTGCGAAAGAGAATTTTACAGAACTCCATATTTGATTGAAATAAGGTGTTCAAAAAAAACAGACCAGTTATTATTTTAACCATTGCGTAAGGTTTTTAATATAATGAACGGATACTCTCATCAAATTTACCAAAAATATTGCTCTTTTTATACTTCTTTTAGAACCGTTAAAACCTATTAATTGGTACAATTATCAATGATCTTTTTAAGAATTTGCTCGACGGCCTGCAGTTCGGCAAAGTTTATTCCGCGCAAACCGTGCTTCCGATTGTCTTTTATTAAAGGTATTATTTGTACAATAAGTTCATGGCCTTTATCAGTAACGGTAAGCTTAAATCTGCGTCGGCTAGTTTCGTGAGCTGCACGCTGAACCAGTTTTTTAAGTACCAAAAGTTCAATCAGTCGCGTCATGGAGGCTTTGTCTTTAAACACTAATTCAGCAAGGTCGGATTGGGTAAGTTTGGCGTTTTCGCTTAGCGCTTTTAATACCAACCATTGATCAACCGTAATTCCAAAGCCTTGGTCTTTAAACCGAGCCTGTACATAACGGCGGTACGATTTTATGGCCTTTTCGAGTTGGTAAAAAAAGATCTCGTTGAGCTTTTGCATGAAGCAAATTTAAAAAATAATAGTTGATATATCAACTATCGATAATACTACACTTTAACAATTAATGCAGATCGAACGATAGGGTAAGGTCGCGCGGGTTACCGCCGGTATGGCAAGAAACGCAATCTTTTCCTTCTTTATTTACGCCAATTACAACTTTTCCATTAGGTTCATATTCGGCCCAAACCCACTTATTGGATGCGAATTTAGATTTTGGGTCTTTTCTCATCACGGCGTATAAACTCAATGCGTTATTGGTGTAAATTTCTTTTACGATCAATGATCCATCAGGGAAAGTTTGCCCCAGTGGTAATTTCCCATCAGCACCTAAGGCATTTAAGGCAGTTTGGTTGAATTTAAGTTTGAAAAAGCCGTGGGGACTTCCTCCTTTTGGATCCCATAACGTGTCTTTGCCCTTGTAAAAACTGAGTGAGCCCGAACTAGCCTCTTCATACATAGCTTCGTTTGTTTTCTTTTTCTTACAGCTAAATATCGCTAAAGATATTGTGGTTAAAAGGAATAGGGTAAGGGTTATGTTTTTTGTATTCATTTTTCTAATTTAAATATTCTTCAGGAATAATTTCTATTCACATCATAAATTTACCCAATTCATCTCTAAAATAATACTCAAAAATAACATTATTTTCTCTGAACAATTGTAAATTGGCATTGGTTTTTGCATTATTTATCATTGCGGGTTTTACACTCATGGAAAACAGCTCTATATCCATCGAATCTTTGTTAAAATTTAAAAGGGAGTAGTTGTAACGAAATGTTTTTTTCTCATGTACTGAAGCACTATCGAGGCGAGTATCTTTATCAATTTGCTGTGGACATGTTTTGTTGAGTTCGGCGGCAGTATGTTTTATAACCTTATCAAAACTTATTTCACTGCCCGACATTGAAAAACGTAGAATCAATAAAACGGTTAGTATTCCTGTAAATAAAATAACCCTGGCTAATTTCTTTTTGTGTTCAGAGGTGTTTACCATCCTCTAAAAATAATTATTTACTTCAGCTATTACAAAAGTAAATAAGGTTAAAATAAGCAGATGTGAATGAACCTTTTGCAAGTAGGACTGTAGTAAAAAAGAAACCCTCGCTTATGAGTCGGGGCATTTTAATTTTTCTGATCCTTTTGTATCTTACTTTCTGAACTGTTTTTTATTACAACTTCTTTCTTCTCTTCATCTTCGGCGCTTTCTTTTTTTGAGAATTTAATCGGCACAGCTCCTACAATAGCCATTCCAAAACTTGCTAATGCCCCATGGAAATAAAGAGTTGTATGTGAAAGTACTTTCGGGACATTTAATTAATTTCTGAAAACAAACTTTTTGTCAAACATATCGATCACAATTTCTTTATCCTTATTGATCTTGCCTTCTAAAAGTTGTTTTGATAGTTCATTTAGTATTTGCTTTTGCAATACGCGCTTTACAGGTCGTGCACCAAACTGTGGATCAAATCCTAATTCGGCCAACCAATCCAAAGCTTCATCTGTTGCTTTTAGTTTCATATGCTGCTCTTCTAAGCGCTTAACAATAAGGTTGAATTGAATTCTTACAATTTCTTTCACGTCTTTTCTGCTTAGAGGCTCAAACATGATCACTTCATCAATGCGATTTAAAAATTCGGGACGAATACTTTTCTTCAATAGATCAAATACTTGTGCCCGTGTTTTTATCAATATATCTTCTTTATTATTTTCAGTCATACCCTCAAAACTCTCTTGAATAATGTGAGATCCAATATTGCTTGTCATAATGATAATTGAATTTTTGAAATTGACCGTACGTCCTTTACTATCAGTCAAGCGTCCGTCATCCAGTACTTGCAATAATATATTGAAAACATCAGGATGCGCTTTTTCTATTTCATCTAACAAAATAACAGAGTAGGGGCGTCTGCGCACGGCTTCGGTTAGTTGTCCGCCTTCATCATAACCCACATATCCCGGAGGCGCACCAATTAATCGGCTAACGGCATGTCGTTCTTGAAACTCACTCATGTCAATTCTTGTCAGGGCATTCTCATTATTAAATAAGAACTCCGCAAGCGCTTTTGCTAATTCGGTTTTACCAACTCCTGTTGTTCCCAAAAAAATAAATGAACCAATAGGTTTTTTATTATCCTGTAAACCGGCTCTACTTCTGCGAACTGCATCGGCAATACTTTCAATGGCATCATGCTGACCAACCACACGTTTATGAAGTTCAGCTTCTAAGAATAATAATTTTTCTTTTTCGCTTTGAAGCATACGGGTAACCGGAATTCCTGTCCACGCGCTTACAACAGCTGCAATATCTTCGCTGTCCACTTCTTCTTTTACTAATTGTGATCCACTTGCTTTTGCTTCTCCCAATTTCTTTTCAACTTCTTCGAGTTTAGCTTCCGCTTCTTTTATTTTTCCGTAACGGATCTCGGCTACTTTTCCATAATCGCCTTGCTTTTCAAAATTGGTAGCTTGTAATTTGAGATCTTCAATTTGTAATTTTATTTTCTGAACATTTTCAATAACTTCTTTTTCTCCTTGCCATTTGGCTCGTAATGAAGTTCGTTTATCTTGAAGTTCAGCAATTTCTTTATTTAGAGTATCAACCTTCTTTCCTTCGTTCTCGCGCTTCATGGCCTCACGCTCAATTTCCAGTTGCATGATCTTACGTTCTACTTCATCCAATTCAATGGGCATAGAGTTTATTTGCATCCGTAATTTGCTCGCTGCTTCATCCATCAAGTCAATAGCCTTATCTGGCAAAAAGCGATCGCTGATATAACGTTGACTCAATTCTACCGCGGCAATAATAGCTTCATCTTTAATGCGTACTTTGTGATGCGCTTCGTATTTTTCTTTTATACCGCGTAAAATAGAGATTGCATCTTCAGAACTTGGTTCTTCTACCATTACTTTCTGAAAACGGCGCTCGAGCGCTTTGTCTTTTTCAAAATATTTTTGGAATTCGGCAAGCGTTGTTGCGCCAATTGCTCTTAATTCACCTCTTGCTAAGGCAGGTTTTAAAATATTTGCTGCATCCATCGCTCCTTCTCCGCCGCCGCCTGCACCAACAAGTGTGTGGATCTCGTCAATAAATAAAATAATATCTCCGTTGGCACTTATCACCTCTTTAACTACCGATTTCAATCGCTCTTCAAACTCACCTTTGAATTTTGCACCGGCAATTAAAGCGCCCATGTCTAATGAATACACTTGTTTGTTTTTTAAATTTTCGGGAACATCGCCGGCAATAATTCTGTGTGCTAAACCTTCGGCAATGGCTGTTTTACCAACACCGGGCTCACCAACTAAAATTGGATTGTTTTTCGAACGGCGTGAAAGAATTTGTAATACTCTACGGATCTCTTCATCTCTTCCAATTACAGGATCTAATTTTCCTTTTTGCGCCTGTTGATTTAAATTGATCGCAAATTTATTTAAGCTGTTATAAGTATCTTCTGCTGTTTGGCTGGTTACTTTTTCTCCCTTGCGAAGATCGGTAATAGCCGCTTTTAAATTCTTTTCGGTGAGGCCCGAATCTTTCATCAAATTTGCAATGGCATCTCCGGTGGTAACTAAGCCAATCAGTAAGTGTTCAACCGAAACATACTCATCTTTGTAATCAGTTATACTTGCGGTAGCTTTTACAATGGCTTGATTAGCTGTGGTGGATAGATATGGCTGTCCACCCGAAACTTTTGGATAAGATTTAATAATCGAATCAACCGTTTTTTCAAACATTTCCGGATTAATATTTAATTTCTTTAAAATAAAGAGCGTAACATTTTCATCTACTTCCAAAATACCTTTTAAGATATGGCCGGTTTCAATGGCTTGGTTCCCATTTAGCGTACTCAAGTGCATTGCTTTTTGTACTGCTTCTTGCGATCGTATTGTAAAATTATTTAAATTCATATTTATTTTAGTTTTGTGAAAGGTTGCCCAAAGAAAGCTCAATTTATTTACTCCCGATAATTATCCGGACTATTTTGCTCAACTCGGGCTTCCCATCAAGTGAAAACAACACTTAATAGGTATCAAATAGTGTTCCTGATTTACTCTTCGGTAATATAGACACAAAGGATGTTAAATAGGTGACGGATTGGCTTAAAAAACCAATTTTAGATGACGGATTGGCAATGTTATTTTGAAAGAATTTTGAACTCAACTCTGCGATTGAGAGCGTGCTCAAGTTCTCCGCAATCTATATTATTTTTGCAGCGGTTAAGTATCTTTGTTTCGCCAAAACCTTTTGATGTTAAACGAGAGGAAGCAATGCCGTTAGCAATCAAATAATTTACAACAGCGTTAGCACGCATTTCACTAAGTTTTAAATTAACATTATCACTTCCTTTACTATCGGTGTGAGCGCCTATCTCAACTTTAATTGATTCGTTGTTTTTGAGTGCCACTACAATTTTACTGAGTGTTTCAATGGCAGGTTCTAACAAATCATATTTATTATTGTCGAATAAGATGGGTTCAATGATCACTTTAGTGTCGATAGACCGTGTTGTTTTTTTTGCCGAACCTATTTCCAACCAAGGGTCTTCTAATTCAATATCGCGTATATTATTTACTTCGGTTGGTAACGACTTGTATATAAATTTTGTACCCTTGACATGGGTCATTATTTTCACAAGATTATCTTCATTGCTAAACATCAAAATACTTCCAAAAACATCTAGTTTGTTATTATAGTTTTCGGCGCTCAAATAGAATCGTTTTAAATAGGGTAGATATTTGAATTTAAACAAACCCAGATCATCTGTGGTTGTACTGTCTATCACTTCATACTTATCATTCAATAAAAGCACTTTTATTTTTCCAATAGGGTTTTGAACATTATCGCCATATAATTTAGCGTTTACATTCATTCGCAGTTCATTTTCATTTACCGAAAGGGCATTATGTTTTTCATTACTTGATGAATGGATTCTTGTGGCAACTCTTGTGCCGGTGGTTGAATCGAGATTGCCAATAAATTGATCATCTTTACTAATAAGATCAATGCGCTCCCCTTTTTGAATTTCGGCGCCATCCACACCAATTAAATAGTTCTGATCGGGTTTTATCTCGTCAAAAGCAAATGCACCAAAGCTGTTTGTTTTAGTTTTTTTGATAATTGTATTGCGTTTATTGCACAAGTAAACATTTTTATTGGCCATAAAAATTTTTTTACCTTTTGATACATGAATAAGTTTACCTCCAATATTGCTGGTGTAACTGTTGTTAATAAGTTTTACGCGATCTTCAGGAGTTAATACCCATTCAACCTTATTATTAGTACAGGTTGTTTTTGTAGTATGGTTTTGAGTTGCATTATATAAAGTAACGTTAGTTGAATTAGATATGTTTCCATTAACCGCCACCAATTCGATTTTGTGCATTTGCGAAGGAATGATATTGGTTACGGCAAAATTTCCAAAGCGATCTGTTTTTGTTGTGCGTAATTTATTTCCCTTTGCATCGTAAATATGTATCACTTGATTTTTTACCGCTAGTTTGTAGTCGTTTAGTAATACCCTTGCTGCAATTGTGGCTGGCACCTCAATGTTTTCGGTAACTGGATTTACGGTTTTAGTTTTTTGAGCCTTGATCACTTTTTTATAAAATTTTGAGATGTAAGCTGTGTCTGTTATCATTTTACTCTTACCGTCAAAAAAAACTAATTGACAAGGCTTAGAAAAAACAGAGGTATCAACGTCTTCGTCGTTCTTAAAATAAAAAGGAAGGTCAAGCTCGTGGATCATTCTAATGCTTTGCTTATCGGCAGGTACATTTGTGCCATCGATCTCAAAATACATGGCAGGGCAATCGGGATGTTGCACTACGATATTATATTTTTTACCGAAGCTAAGTTGAAGATTGAATGTTGGTTTTTTAGCGGTATTGAAACTTTGCTCAGTTGTTTTTCCGCTAACAACACTTACCTGTACTCCTGTAATAGGTGTTCCGTTAAGTTGGGTATGACCAATAACAATAATTTGAGCTTGAGAACTTCCAAGCAAAATAAAAAACAAAACAAGTAATAATGACCTTCTCACGGTGTACTAATATACAAAATTATTTGATTTTTTCGAGCACCTGTTTGCTAATGCGCTGACTGGTATCTTTATCATAACTGCTTATTGAATAATGAAGCTGAGGCACACTTAGTTTTGCTAAGCCTTTTTTATACTCTTTATCAAGTTTTTTAAGGTAATTGGTTTGTATACCCTTTTCGTAAATACGCCCTCTTTTGGAGATATTGTTCTTTAAGTTTCCTACCGAGGTTTCAAGATAAATAAAAAGATCAGGTTTTTGTAAAGCACCGGATACCAAAGTAAATAACTCCTTAAAAGCTTTGTATTGGTATTTCTTTAAATTAACCTTGGCAAACCATAAGCATTTGTAAATAGAATAATCGCAGATGATATGCCTGTGTTTTAAACTCATCACTTTTTGTAGTTGCTCAAAGCGGTCTAATAAAAAACTTAACTCGAGTGCAAACGCAAATTGTTTTGGATCTTTATAAAATGAGGGTAATAAAATGTTATCCTCAAAGCGTTCTTCAATTAATAAAGCGCCTAGTTCTTTCGAGAGGTCACCGGCAAGCGTTGTTTTTCCGCTCCCAATATTTCCTTCAATACAAATTACTTTAAACCGTTCGGGACTGAATTTTGTTACGTTTAATTTGTCTTTACATTGTTTTTTTAAAGCGCTTATGGTTTTTTTAAGTTTGGGGTGAACAAACTTGGGTGCTATCTCGGCTAATGGAATCAAAACAAACTTACGAAGATGTAATCGGGGATGAGGAACGTGAAGTAGTTTAGACTTGATAATAGATTCGTTAAAGAACAAAATATCAATATCGATATTCCTATCTGTATTAAGTTTACTAGTTCTTGTTCGCCCCAGCTCCTTTTCACTCTGCAAAAGCGCTTTCATAAGTCCAGAAGCATCTAGTTTTGTGTGTATCTCAACGCACATATTCAAGTACAAATTGTCTGAAATCTCGCCCCACGATTGGGTTTCATAGATAGAGGATCGCTTAACGATCTTTGCAAATTTTTTAATGCGAACAAGAGCCTTTTCGATGTTTTCCAATCGATCGCCTAAATTTCCGCCCAAACATAAAAATGATCTATTCATACTAAATCCGGCTTTAAATTACAGCATATCCTGTAACTTAGCGTAGGTTTTTAAGCCGTATTATTTTAAATTATAAACATGAAACAATTTTTTGGCGCTTTTTTCGGATCATTTGTTGGTATATTAATAGCAACCATCTTAGCCGTAGTAATAACTATAGGTATGATCACCTCAGGGTTTAAGGATGCATTAAAGGATGTGGAGGGTAATGACCTATACACGGCCAAAGGAAACGCTATTTTAAAGATAGCATTCAACGAACCAGTTGTTGATAGAGAAAGATCACGCATGGAAAAAACGTTCTCGAAGTTCCGTGGTAGCGAATCGGGAATGGGCTTGAATGTGATAGTTAGTAATTTAGAGAAAGCTAAAACTGATACCGCCATTAAAGGCGTTTATTTGAATTTTAATGGATTAATGGCCGGAAGATCGGCTATGCAGGATATTCGTGAGGCAATTATTGATTTTAAGAAGTCGGGGAAATTTGTGTGCGCGTATTCAGAGAATTATTCTCAAACCGAGTATTATATTGCTTCAGCAGCCGATAAAGTGTTTTTAAATCCACAAGGAGGAATGGATTGGAAAGGTTTGTCGATGGGCTTGATGTTTTTTAAAGGCGCACTAGAGAAATTAGGAATTGAAATGACCATTTACCGCCATGGGAAATTTAAAAGTGCTATCGAGCCATTTATTTTAGATAAAATGAGCGATTCTAATCGTTTGCAGGCTGAAACATTTTTAAATAGTATATGGAACAGTATGTTGGTGGATATTGCTGCCAGTAGAAAAACAAGTGTAGATGTATTAAATAAATTAGCTAACGG
Source organism: Bacteroidota bacterium (assembly GCA_034439635.1). Classification (GTDB taxonomy): domain Bacteria; phylum Bacteroidota; class Bacteroidia; order B-17B0; family Aurantibacillaceae; genus Aurantibacillus. The sequence continues at coordinate 20,765 of JAWXAS010000003.1, forward strand.
ATTGGCAATAAATTTTCCGAATGATGCGGTGAGTTATAAGCTGGTTGATCAATTAGCTTACGAAGATGAGGTATTGAGTGAGTTAAAAACAAAAATAAGAATTAAGGAAAAAGACAAATTGAATTTTGTTTCTCATGATAGCTATGCTAAGTACAGACCAAAGGGTGCTTATTTTGGAAAAGAAAAAATAGCTGTAATCTATGCCGTAGGTTCTATTGGAAGCGGAGAAGGAAGTGATGAAGAAATTGGAAGTGATCGCATTTCAAAGGCAATTAAAGATGCACGTTTGGATGAAAATGTAAAAGCAATTGTACTGCGTGTAAATTCTCCGGGCGGAAGCGCTTTGGCAAGTGATGTTATTTGGCGTGAAGTGAATCTTGCAAAAAAGGCTAAACCTGTTATCGTGAGTATGGGCGACCTTGCTGCAAGTGGAGGGTATTATATTTCTTGCGCGGCTGATCGTATTTTTGCTCAACCAAATACTATTACCGGTTCAATAGGGGTGTTTGGAATTGTTCCTAATATGAAAAAGGCATTTGAAGAGAAATTAGGGATTACCATTGATACAGTTAACACAAATCTGCATAGCGATCTGATGTCAACTTTTCGCGGCGCAACACCAACCGAATCGGTATTCATTCAAAAAAGCGTGGAGGCGGTTTATGATGTATTTATTGGAAGAGTTGCTGAAGGAAGAAAAATGACCAAAGATCAAGTAGATAGCATTGGTCAAGGAAGAGTTTGGAGTGGAAGTGATGCCTTGAAAATAAATTTGGTTGACGAATTAGGAGGATTACCTGAGGCAATTGCCTATGCAGCTAAAAAAGCAAAGTTAAAGCAATACAGAACTGAGGAACTTCCATTACAGAAGAATCCATTGGACGAACTATTTGGTAAATCAGAAATGGATGCCGAAACACGCATTATGAAAAAGAGTTTAGGTGCTAATTATATTTACTTGAAGCAAGTGAAAAGCATTCTTAATTCAAAAGGTGTGCAGGTAAGATTGCCTTACGAGATAATTATTAATTAGTCGGGTCTCGTTTTTTCTATTATTTGGGCGCCCGGGCGCGCCTGCCTGCCGGTAGGCAGGCTTTCCGCTGCAAGCCTGCTTGTCCTTTGCTATGTTTGTAGGGTTCCGGCGGCTTCCGTTAGCCGCCTCCTCACCCAATAAACATGACGCAAAGTCCTGTGCAGGGCTTTACGCTACAATCGCTGGCGCGACATCACGATTGAGTTTACGGTAAAAAAATTCCAGATTGCCGTACAGTTTGAAAAATTTCCGCCAAAATAAAGCTTCTAGATTTTTTTATTAAATTTTCGCTGGACAACTAATTAAAAAGTTCCGTACAAAATACGGCCTACAAGGAAATAGATCGTTATTCCAATAATATCATTGAGCGTGGTTACAAATGGTCCGGTTGCTAAGGCCGGATTTATTTTAAATTTATTCATCGTCAATGGTACAAAGGTTCCAAGGAAGGAAGCGAAAAGTATTACTGTAAATAAAGCAACGCTTACAGTTGCTGATAATTGCCAGTCTTCAGTTAAAAAAGCATATGCAAGAATCAATATTGAACAGATCAAGCCGTTCACCATTCCAACACTTAGTTCTTTTAAAAGTTTAGGACCAATTCTATCGCCAATTAAGGTATTATTTGCTAAGGCTTGAACAATGATAGCGCTACTTTGCACACCTACATTTCCGCCCATCGCACCAATTAACGGAATAAAATAAGCCATCTCAGGATGAATTTTTATTTGTGTTTCGTAAGTGCCAATAATTCGTGATCCAATAATACCACCGCACATTCCGACCAGTAACCATGGAATTCGAGCGCGTGATAAGCGCCAAACATTATCGTTCGTGTCAACGTCATCTGAGATACCACTCATGCGCTGAATGTTCTCATCGGCAGTTTCCTTTATCACGTCAACCACATCATCTATGGTAATGCGCCCAACTAATCTTCCTAATTGATCAACAACAGGTAAAACAACCAGATCATGTTTTTGCATTACCTCGGCCACTTCTTCACTGCTGGTGTTTGTTTTTACAAATTGCGCTTCGGTTTCATAAATTTCTTCAACGCGAGCTAAAGGATGCGATACGATTAATTTTTTAAGAGAAAGTACACCTATAAATTTTTCGTTATTATCAACTACGTAAACAGCGTACATCACATCCACATTATCCGTTTGTTTTCTGATCTCATCAATACACGCGTTCACAGTTTCAAAAGAATATACACTCACCAATTCTTTTGCCATTAAAGAACCCGCAGTACCTTCTTCGTAATTGATCAATTCGGCAATATCGCTCGCTTGCTCAATGTCCTCCATGTGTGATAGTACCTGATCTTGCATTTCTTCAGGTAATTCAGATACAACATCGGCAGCGTCATCGCTATCCATGTTGTCTATCTGTTCGGCAATTTTTTTGGCGCTGAATTTGGCTAATAGATCTTCACGTGTATCGTCGTCGAGTTCCAACAGAACTTCTGGTGCCGTGTCTTCATCTAATAATTCGTAAACATAAGCGGATTCAGGAACGCTGAGCCTATTTAAAACTTGGGCAATATCAGCAGGGTACAATTCATGCAATTGTTCATTTAAGAAACCAACGTTCTTTTTTTCGATGGCATTTTTAAAATCCTCAATAAATATGGACGTAAGTTCAAATGGCATTTTGTAAGTCACGCAAAAGTAATAAATTATACTTACAAATTGTCATTAAAAAAGCCACAGCTAAGGGCTGTGGCTTGAGTAGGAATAAATAGCTTATGATTTATTTTGACTTATGTAGAACACTATTCCGTTGGCTGTAAATAAAGTAAATTATTAAGCCAAAGATCATCCAAACTCCTGCGGAAGCAAGAGTGAATAGATCAAGAGCAATGATCATGAAAGAGCAAACGAGCATTCCGAGAATTGGTACAAGAGGCACTAATGGAGTTTTGAAAGGACGTGGTATTTCAGGACTGTTTTTTCTCATGATCAAAATTCCTAGGCAAACAATTACAAAGGCGAACAGAGTGCCAAAAGAGGTTAAGTCACCTGCAACACTTCCAGGAATAAAGCCCGCAAATATTCCAACAAACAAAAATAATATCAAGTTTGATTTATATGGAGTTTTATATTTTGGATGAAGATCAGAGAATACTTTAGGGAGCAAGCCATCTGTTGACATTGAATAAAAAACACGAGACTGACCCATTAGCATTACGAG
>JAWXAS010000004.1:0-33632 GCA_034439635.1 Bacteroidota bacterium
AATATATGCAAAAAAGCAGGTAAAAACGCCAAATCGTCTTCAATAAATTCATAATTTTTTGTAATATTGTTGTTTATTTCAAATTATGGGAAAAGTTGCTTTAATTACAGGTGTTACGGGGCAAGACGGGGCCTATTTGGCTGAGCTTTTATTATCAAAAGGGTATCATGTTCATGGTATAAAACGCCGTAGTTCGTTATTTAATACCGATAGGATCGATCATTTATACAAGGATCTTCACGAAAAGAATGTTCAATTTAAATTGCACTACGGAGATCTTACAGATAGTACTAATTTAATTCGCATCATTCAGGAGGTTCAGCCGGATGAGATTTATAATTTGGCTGCTCAATCGCATGTAAAAGTGAGTTTTGAAACTCCTGAGTATACAGCAAATGCTGATGCGCTTGGAACATTAAGAATTTTAGAAGCCATTCGTATTTTAAAACTCGAAAAAAAGACCCGTTTTTATCAAGCAGGCACTTCGGAGATGTTTGGTTTGGTGCAAGAAATTCCTCAAAAAGAAACCACACCATTTTATCCGCGCTCTCCTTATGGTGTTGCAAAAGTTTATGCCTATTGGATCACAAAAAATTATCGCGAAGCATACGGAATGTATGCTTGCAACGGAATTTTATTTAATCATGAAAGTCCGGTACGAGGCGAAACATTTGTTACGCGCAAGATTACACGTGCGGTTTCAAGAATCAGTTTAGGGATGCAAGAAAAGTTATTCTTAGGGAATTTGGATGCAGAACGTGATTGGGGTCATGCACAAGATTATGTTGAAGGTATGTGGATGATGTTGCAACAAAAAGAAGCGGATGATTTTGTTTTGGCAACCGGTATAAAAATTACCGTAAGAAAATTCATTGAAATGAGTTTTAATGAAGTTGGAATTACTATTGAGTGGAAAGGCAAAGCTGAAGATGAAAAGGGATACAATAAAGCTAACGGAAAATGTTTGATAGAAATTGACCCAAAATATTACCGTCCGGCTGAGGTTGAACTTTTAGTTGGCGACGCCAGTAAAGCTAAAGCTAAGTTAGGGTGGACACCAAAGCGCACAGTTGAACAATTGTGCAAAGAGATGATGGCTTCAGATCTTGAATTATTCAAGCGTGATAAATATTTAATGGAAGGTGGACATAAAGTGCTAGACCAACACGAGTAATTCTAATGGACATCAATTCAAAAATATACATTGCAGGGCATAGGGGAATGGTGGGCTCCGCTATTCATCGAAATTTGCAAAGTAGAGGATTCAAAAATTTTATTTTTAGAACGTCTCAGGAACTTGATCTGCGAGATCAAAAACAGGTAGCCCTATTCTTTGATCAAGAAAAGCCTGATCATGTTTTTTTGGCAGCGGCAAAAGTTGGAGGTATACAAGCCAATAACACCTATCGCGCCGAATTTTTGTACGATAATTTGATGATCCAAAATAACGTCATTCATCAGTCGTATCTACATAACGTAAAAAGGTTATTATTTCTTGGCTCTTCATGTATCTATCCAAAAATGGCACCGCAACCTTTGAAAGAAGAATACTTGTTGAGCGGATATTTAGAAGACACTAACGAACCATACGCTATTGCAAAAATCACTGGTATTAAAATGTGCGAGAATTATCGGAGGCAATACGGTTGTGATTTTATTGCTGTAATGCCAACAAATTTGTATGGGCAAAACGATAATTATAATTTGAATAATTCTCATGTGCTTCCAGCTCTCATCCGCAAATTTCATGAAGCCAAAGAAAGCAACACGCCTTCGGTAGAAATGTGGGGAACAGGAAGCCCTTTACGAGAATTTTTACACGCCGATGATATGGCAGATGCCTGCGTATTCTTAATGCAAAATTATAACGGACAACAACACGTAAATATTGGAACAGGAGTAGATCTTTCAATCAAAGATCTCGCGTTGATGATCAAAAAAATTGTAGGGTATAACGGCGATATCAAACATGATCTTACTAAACCTGATGGCACACCTCGAAAATTAATGGATGTGAGTTTCTTGCATTCTTTAGGATGGAAACATAAAATAGAATTAGACAAGGGGATAAGCGAAGTATATAAAGATTTCAAAGATAAAAAGGGCGTGAAGGTGTGGTAATTTGAAGGTAGATGCGCATCAAAATAAAATCAAGACATCAACCTCAATCGTGAATTGTTTCAACAGCTAAGAAAAATATTTAAAGCAAAAACTGAATTGGCTCTTGCAGTCATGCTTCTTGGATCAGTTCCTACAAAAGCACAATTTTACAATTTACCCAATGATTATTTTTTCTCATTGCTTACGGAGAAAGAGTTGGCTCAAAAAGATGCCCAAATTCATAGCGATGTGAAGCCTTATGTTCAGTTCTTTGACAGGAAATACACTCACTACGCCGATAGTCACCGGATCTTCAAATACATCACCGAAGACCCTGCGTTAGACATAACGTTCTATAAACATGTTTTATCGATAGAGCCTAAAACTGAGAATTTTAAGATCCATGTAGACCCAATATTGGGTTTGCAGAACGGAAGAGACCTTACAGATACTATACGACCGTATGGTTTTAATAACACACGAGGGATCATAGCATCAATAAACGTAGGAAAAGATTTTTATGCCGAAAGCATGTTCGTTGAGAATCAATCGCTCTTTCCGGGTTATGTGGCTTCATATGTTACGGCTACAGGTGTTGTTCCTGGACAGGGACGCTATAAACCATTCAACATCTACGGTGCTGATTATGCATTCTCTTCGGGATTCATTTCATATAGTCCGTGGAAGAATTTTAATTTCCAATTAGGTCACGGAAAACATAAGATCGGCAACGGATATCGTTCATTATTACTGAGTGATAATGCATTTAACTATCCTTATGCTCGTATTACTCAACAATGGTTCAGTGGCCGATTGCAATACACAAATATTTATGCTGTATTGATGAATTTAGTTCCTGCAACAGCAAAACCAATTCCAAATGCCGAGCGCTTGTTCCAGAAAAAACCAGCTGCATTTCAGCATTTAAGTGTGAATATTACAAAGGAGATAAATGTTTCATTATTCCAAGGGATCATTTTTAGGGCAAATAATGAGGTTAATAAACCAATGGTAAATGCTATGTATGCGAATCCTTTGATCCTTTCGCATGCCGGATATTATGGGCTGAATGATTCCAATAATGTGATCCTAGGCGCTGATTTAAAGATCAAGATAACGAAGGGCATTAATTTTTACGCACAGCTAATGGCAGATAATTTGAGCGACACAACCGCAATTGGTAATTCAAATGGGTACCAATTTGGGTTGAATTATTTTAATGCACTAGGTGTGAAAAATTTGTTTTTACAGGCGGAATATAATTTTGTGAAGGCGAATTCGTACAAAAATCCCGGCGCAATAAGTGATCAGTCTTATTCACACTATAATCAAAATTTGGCTTATACACCGCAATGGGGTAATGAACTCATTATTATTGCAGATCACAAGTACCAACGTTTTGGGGCAAATTTCAGGTACCATTTACAAAATAAGCCTGTCAATAACACCAATTTCACCCAAATAAATATTATAAACACCAATATTTCGTATTTAATAAATCCCGCATATAATCTAAACGTTTATATAGGATACAACTATCGTTTCCAGAAATTTTATAACTTTAATCCCGGCTTAACAAGCTCGTTCATTTACCTTGGTCTAAAAACGAGTTTGTTCAATGCGTATTACGATTTTTAAATGTTAGAACTGATCTTAGTATATTTTACGTCGTTTGGAGTTGCACTTTATGCAACCCCGGCACTTATTCGTGTGGCTATCTTAAAACGTTTAACCGATGTGCCGGTTGAGGACCGTAAGATCCATAAACGTTCTATACCTACAGTTGGCGGTATAATAATTTACGCTGCAACAATGTTTTCCTTTGCGCTTTGGTATAAAATTGAGGATGGAATGGAGTATACCGAGATCTATAAATCCATAGAGGAGTTTAAATTGATCATTGCTACTAGTTTGGTTTTATTTTTTGTTGGTGTTAAAGATGACATCATTGGAACGGCGGCAGTAAAAAAGTTATTCGCGCATATTTTGGTAGCGCTTATTTTGGTATTGATAGGAAACATTCGTATCACTAGTTTGTACGGTGTTTTTGGTGTTTGGGATATTCCTTATTGGGCAAGTGTCTTCGTTTCTTTATTTACCTACGTGGTTGTTGTGAATGCTTTCAATTTAATTGATGGTGTAGATGGATTAGCTGCCGGTGTTGGGATGTTGGCATGTTGGGCGTTTGGCACCTGGTTCATATTTGCCGGCAACTATTCGTTAGCAGCATTGGCTTTTTCTTTGGCTGGTGCATTGATGGGCTTTTTGGTGTTCAATTTTTCGCCGGCGAAAATTTTTATGGGAGACTCAGGATCACTCATCATAGGATTATTTGTGTGTATACTTGCTATTAAACTCATCGAATTCCCTGTAGAAAAACTCGATAAATTTTGGGTTCATATTTCAAAGCCAATGTTTGTGATCGCCGCCATGATCTATCCGCTATTAGATACTCTTCGCGTGTTCATCATTCGTACTTTAAAAGGACAATCGCCACTTGTGGCAGATAGGAATCATATCCATCATCATTTGATCGAAAGAGGATTTAGCCATGTAAAAACAGTTTGCATTATTTATGGTTTTACTATTGTAACTATAGGTTTAAGTTTACTCGATTTTTTTATTCCGGATGCCAACATTGGCTTGATCATTTTGGGTGGTATAGCTTTACTTTTCCTATTCTTTGTTTTGGTTTTAAATCGAAAACATGCAAAAGTGTCTTAAGAACTCTTTATTCATACTCTTATGTATTTGTGCGATGCATTTCAAAGCGCAAAACGATCCGCTAGCCAAAAATATTTTTATCAATCCCGATCTGCAATTAAGTATTGATTATTGGCATATTACGCAGCCCGACTTTAAATTTCACTCGAGCTTTAAACCATATTTAAGTGGCACTATTTCCAAAAGGGCCGATTCGGCGGTTCCATTTCAGCATTACATGATTCATAATTTCTTTTTGAGTAAAACTTTTAACGATGCTCCTGAAAAGATAAATCAATGGAATTTTCAGGTGCATCCTATTTTGGATGCAGTTGTTGCATTTGATGTTCTTGATAACAGAGTATTGCATGATGTGATCGGAGGAGCAAATATTAAGCTGAGTGGAAATAATGATTTTACATTTTCGGGCACCGCTTTTGGAGGAAATGTTACAATACCATTTTACATGGATTCTGCCATAAAAACCAACAAACTTATTTCTGGTTTGGGACAAGTGTACGGCGACAATACAAAAGGTTATCAGGTCTTTGATTACAATGGTTATGTGTCTTATTCGCCTCATAACAATAAAATCTTTAATTTTCAATTAGGAAGAGATCGACATTTTATTGGCGATGGTTACCGTTCGGTATTATTAAGCGACTATGCCAATCCGTATCCTTATTTTAGGATCAACACAAATCTCTGGCACTTTCAATACAATGTTTGGTATACACTCATGAATGATGTAAGCGGTGCTAATGGTGTAAAAGCAAAGTACCAAAACAAATTTGCAACCTTTCATTATTTGAGTTGGAATATTTTAAAGGAATTAAATTTTGGAATATTTGAGAACGTCGTGTGGCGCGGAACAGATTCAAATCAAGTTCGTTCGTTTGATGTGAATTATTTGAATCCATTTATTTTTTATCGTCCACAAGAGTATTCGGTAGGTTCGCCCGATAATTCATTCATTGGTTTGAATATAAATACGCGCATTGCACGCACGCTCAAATTGTATGCGCAGCTTGGCCTGGATGAGTTCTTTTTAAAAGAGATCCGTGCACGAAGAGGTTGGTGGGCCAATAAGCAAGCCTGGCAATTAGGGTTTAACTACATCAATGCAATGAATGTAAAAGGGTTAAACGTGCAATTGGAATACAATGAAGTAAGGCCGTATACTTATACGCATGGTATTGTATCGCAAAACTATGCGCATTACGGAATGCCTTTAGCTCATCCACTAGGTGCTAATTTCAGGGAGTTTTTAGGTATTATTAATTATCGCAAGGATAGATTTCAAGTAAGTGTAAAAGGAACGTTTGCTTTGGTTGGTAAAGATAGTTTGGGCACAAAGAGTAACATGGGCCAGAATATTTTTTTAAGTTACACTACAAGGCCATACGAGTATGGACATTCAACAACACAAGGAGACAAGAATCAATTAATGCAAAGCGATATTCGATTTACGTATTGGATAATTCCAAATATCAATGCGCGTTTAGAATTGGGGTATATTCAACGAAGCGAAAAAAGCAACGCGGGGTATAAATTAGAGGAGCCGTATATCTATTTTGGATTCCGTACTAGTTTTTGGAACATTTACAAGGACTAAGCACTAGCAACTTCCTTCAATACCTCTAAGCATTTAAGTTCGTTGAACCCCGGTATGTGAATTCGGTAATATGTTAGAATGCTTTCTAAAAGATCAGTACGTTGAGCGTTAGATAGTTTTAAATGAAGAAGATCGGAAGAAAGGGCTTTGTGTAATAATTCAGAGCTGTAAGCATTCAATCCTATTGGCCCTGGAAATTCAACACCACAAAATCGCCCTTCTCTGCAATCAAAGTAAGTGTTATCGCTATCAAAATTATTGATGGGTTCAAAGCCAAAATGCTGGAGCAGTTCAATTAAAAAATAATGATGAAAGTTTGCAATGTGTTCGTTCATTTCATCCAATTGAACCAAGCTATACCAAACAAAATCAAACAATTCTTCTTGCGGCCCATGTTCTTTTACTGTTTTTGTAAGCACCTCATTGATGAATTGAAGAATACTGAGCTTATGAATGTCTTTATGTATAGAACTGTAAATGTGAAGGCAATTTACTTCCGTTAGAATTTGGATCTCTTTATTTTGTTTGTGAATGAATTCCATTTCCACCAAATTCATGTTCATTAAAGCGGAAGGTTTTAATTTGGAAGAATTTGATTTTGAAATGCGCGCAAGGCATGTAACAACGCCATGTTGTTTTGTGAAGAATTTTATGATGTTTTTTTTGTCGGCATATTTTATACTTTGCAAAACAAGCCCTTTGTCTTTCACCTGCATCTATACCAAAGATACATGGTATTAGTTGATCACCAAAACTTTTGTTACCGCCTTAAGTTCGGCTGTGGTGGTAGCAGCATAAACAATATAAACGCCTGAGCTCACTTTATTACCTGCAAATGTTTTTAGTGGCCACTCAATTCTTCCTCCTTGCGATTTGGTTTCCCAAACAAAGTTGCCATATTCGTCGGCAATTTTAACCACCGAATTATCTACTAAACCCGTTACATAAACATTACCTGCATAATTTGGTTTAACCGGATTAGGGTAGGCATAAATTCCGGAATAATTTTCTTCTCCATCAATAATCACGTTTTTGTAAGATTGTAAGCCAATAGAAGATGCAATGTATACGTCGCCTGTTTTACCATTAACTTTTATATCAATGATTTCATTAGAATATAGGTGGCTATTATCAGCAGTAAAATGAAATAGTTGACGTTGTCCATCGGGGCTAAAGCAAAAAACACCACCGGCTTGAGTACCTACCCATTTATTATTTGCGGCATCAATAGCAATACACGTTACTACTTCTGCATCTAAAAGTAGCTCAACGTTCCCGTCTTGTACAATTTTTATTGGTTCACCGTCAACTGGGCCTCCATTTAAAATAGTGCTTGGCGAATTGAATACGCGAATTCCCAATGATGTGCCAACCCATATTTTACCGTCCAGATCTTCAACAATGGAGTAAACCGAATTAGAACCGAGATTGCCAGCCCCAGTATTTTTATTAAGTACTTTGTAGGTTTGTATTGAATAGTTTGAGGTTGACTTGTTAAATTTCGCAACCGTTAAACCCTGATCGCGTTCGTGAAGTATCCATACTTGGCCGTTTTGATCGCAAAGTACTTTTCGAACAAAGCGAGAGGCACCATCAAATGAAAAATTTTGAAATGAGCCGTTCGTCTTTTTTACACTGAGATATTTTGTAACATCACTCACTCCAAACCAAAGATTTCCTTGCTCATCCATATCTTTTCCGCTAACTCTCCACCAATTAGGCAAAATAGGTTCTATGGCACCACCAGTGTTATTTCCATCATAAATTTTAATAACTTCATTGTCTTTAAACTCTACCAAACCTTGTACCCAGCTTGATACCCACAATCGGCTAGGATCTTTTTTATCGAACATTACGTGACACTGATCCATGATCGAATTAGCTACCTGACCTGCTTTTCCTAAATAACTCCAGTCTCCATTATCACTTACATTAACACTTTCACGCGAATAAGTGGCACCACCTCCCGAATCAATAAAAATGGCCGCCGTAACCACTTTACCATTTTTTATATCAAGATTAGAAACATTGCTTCGGTTGATTCCATTTGTTTGAATGAATGTAGGTTTATAAAAGGGGTTACTTCCGCTGGTTTTTATCAGTCCATATCCAAGATCCGCAATCCAAAAAGCTGGGCCTTTAACCACCGCATCGCTAGGATATGTTGCGAAATTATCATATTGAGTAATGTATGCTATGTTTTGCCAAGAGGTATTTAAAAACAAACTTCCAAAATTATCTGCAAAGAATAATGAGCTCTCTAAATTTTTAAGTTTTTTTACAATGTAAGGAAAAGCGTGATATTGAAATTTTACCCAAGTATTGCTACTAGTAAAGCTGTAAATGGTATCTTTATCTGCAATCCCACTTTCTTTGTATGGAGAATAAGCTGCAAGAACTGTATTGTTAAACACAAGTACATTGGCATAATAACCTGGAGGAATTCCATTTGTGATAAGTTTCCAGTTTTGATAATTATTTGGCAATTGATTCCTGCTGCATTTATACAATCCTAAAGGTGTTGCCGCGTAGTAAAGAGAATCGGTAATTGCAAACTGTAACACTTCTAAATTAGTTCCGTTAGGCCCAATTATGTAAGTATCTTTTATTTCTAGTTTTTCTGTATCAAATAAGGCAATACCAAATCCGCACGATAAGTAAGCCATTTTTCCATCGAATAGTATTTCATTCACATTCTTTTTCCCACTAAAATTCTTCCTAAAAAGATCGGAGTAGTTAGAAATGGAATTGTCTGATTGGAAAATATCCATGTTTGAATTTTCGTATACAACAAGCAAACGATTATTATAGGGATTATTGCGAATGAATTTTATACCTACATCACTCAATCCCTTGATCTTGTTGAACTTTTCAACACTATTATCAGTTTCGTCGTAAGCAAAAATGCTTGAATAATTGGAGCAATAGATCTTCCCATTGAAGTTTGCGACCGAAACAGCACTGTTCAATCCAACATGATCTTCCCAAGTACCGATTCTCGATTGGGAATAAGCGTTTGGATAAAAAACAAAAATAACAACAAACAGTATGAGAGCTCTAAACATGTTCAAATAACGATAAATTTATAATAATATTGCTCAATTTAGCTTTAGAATAGCCATCTTTCTTGAGATTTAAAAGGCAAAAAAGGGGGGTGTGACCAATTCTTACCCCGCCTGTAGAAATTTTCAAATTTATTGTGCTGAATCTTACTAATAAATCAATAAATTAGTACAAATATGCAGCTTAAAGAACAGGTCATAAATGATACTTCACAGTTACCGCTGATAGTTTATTATAAGGGAAATTATGAGGATATTTCTACGGAAACCCTTATTAATATTATAGAATCGAATGAGAAATTGGCTAAAAGAAAGAGCCAGCTTAGAAAGGTGATGTTTTTGTCGGTTGAAGCAATTCAAAACATCCAAAGATATAGCGCACACAAAGGAAATGAATGGGACCATTATCTACTATTTTTTGATGGCGATTCGTATCAAGTTGTTACACAAAATCTCATACATAATAAAGATAGCCAAAGCCTAAAAGACAAACTCGACGTTATTGTTTCAAAAGATCAAACAGAATTGGATGAATTGTATTTTAAAAAAATAGAGTCGGGCGAAGCAACTGAGAAGGGCGCCGGCTTAGGTTTGATCGAAATAACCCGTAAATCTAATAAGTCTATTCGATACGAGATAAAAAAAGTGGACGAGGAATACTCTCTTTTCAATTTGTACTTTGCTATACCCATAGCTATAACGGAAGAAACTACCTTTGATTTTTCTAAAGCGATAAATATTCAAGCCAAGTTAGATCAATTTTCAAAAGGTACTGAAAGTTGTTTTTATTACGGAGGCGATTTTTCTAACAGTTTTATTGCTTCACTATTGGATCTACTTGTTTCAAAAAAAGCAGAAAAAAATGATAATACCAATAAAAAAGTACATCATATTTTAATTGAGCTCACGCAAAACATAAAAAAACATGCCCAGTTTAAAAACGAAAATGCGCGAGGAAGAATTTTTATCGAATGGAATAACCAACATATTGAAGTAAGTACGTATAACAATACACATCTTGATAATGCCAAAGAGTTACAAAAAAAAGTTGTAAATTTAAACGGCGCCAACAAAGAACAGCTGGTACAAAAAAGCAAAGACGTATTAGCCGATCTGGATAGCGCGAACGGTTTAGGATTGATAGATGTGGCTAATTTGATATATCCAAACAAGATGAATGTTACTGTTTGTAATGAGAGTAACGACCATGTAGGATTGCTTTTTAGCATTAAAATAAATAATGAGTAGCGAAACCTTATACATAGAAGCTCAAGAGGATACTCCTATGGTAAAACATGAAATGGAGGGGAGTTCAAATGTGATCACAATTGCCGGGGTTTCTATGCCCGAAAATACCTTAGATTTTTATTTGCCTTTGTTACAACAGATAGATCTAGTATGTACGGGTGCCAAAAAAAATAAATTGGTGTTTCATTTAGACTACATGAATTCCATGTCGAACAAACAAGTTTTGAAGTTGATAAGTTCAACTTTTAAAAATGACCCTGAATTAAAAGTAATTTGGAAGTATTCAAATGGCGACCAGTTAATTAAAATGAAGGGAGAAGAAATGAGGTCAATTTTAGATGGTGTTGATTTCTCCATTGAAGAAGTAGTTACACTCTAATTCCAACCACCAGAACATCGTCGGTTTGTTCTTTACTGCCTTTCCAGTTCTCAAACTCTTCATTTAATTCTTTATCAGCTAAAGTAAGTTCAGGCTTTGCCGACACCCTGCCCAGTAAAGCTTCAAATCTACGCAAATTATATTTTTCGGGTTTCAAACTCTCGCCTTTAAATTGATCGCAATATCCATCGCTCATTAAATAAAAACAATCGTTGGTTTTATAATCAATGATCACATCTTCATATTTTGGCCGCAGATCGTTTTTTACTGGACGATGAATAACCGGTAAATAATTTAAGATCTCGCCATTGGAATATTTATATATACCACTTCCATTAGAGGCGAAGGCTGCTTTTTTATCCGCTTCTTTAAAGCACATCACTGTAAGTTCAATGCCATACTCCGTTAAGTTTTGTGTTGAGAAAGCCAAGTTCAATTGATTGTTGAGCTCGTTGATGATGCGGCTTGGAGAGTTCAATTTATTCTTTTCTATCAATTCTTCAATAATGCCATGCCCTAACACAGTTAAAAGAGCTCCCGGAACACCATGGCCTGTGCAATCAGCTGAGATAATGATTTTGACACCTTCTGTTTCGCCAAACCAGTAAAAATCTCCCGATAAAATATCTTTAGCTTTGTAATACACAAATGAGTTTGGAAACAATATTTTTATTTGTTCCTTATCCATTAATAAATTAGATTGTATAACGGAAGCATACGTGATGCTGCTTATCAAACGATCGTTGATCTTACTGATTTGTGTATTTTTTTCGGTAAGCGTGTTATTGAACTTCCGTTTTTGAGCAATGAAATAATACATCAAACCCATTAATAAAATCGCAATAACTATCATGGCCACCATGAACATGATGAGTTTTTGTGCCTGCCCTAATTCTTTTTGTTGAAGGCTTAAATAATTCTCTTTAAGCGCAAGTTGCGATTCGGCATTTTTTATTTGATTCAGCAACATTTGATATTGCGGATCTTGATCGTTATACGAACTTAAAAGCTGCTTAGATAATTCTATTTGTTTTTTTAGATCGGATGCAGAATCAGCTAACGACCTATTCAACGAACTCATGAGGTCATTAGCGTGTTTTATCACAGAGGAATCTTTTTTGTATACTTTATTTGAACCGCCGTTGTCTTGATCGGGCCCTTTTTTATCTACCTTATTTTTATCTGAATACTTTTGATGAAGCAGCGAAACTATATTTTGTTTAGAGCTATTGTTTACCGCCACAGCTTTTTCAAACAAGATCTTATTGGATTGCATTACGTCTTGATTCTCATTTTTTTTGCTCGATGCAGGAGCGCTAAAAAAAAGCGCGCCATTATCACTGATCGAAAGCGTTCCAAAATCATTGACAGATTTATCATCTTTTCTGATAACAAAAGAGATGAGCGAGAAGAGCGTCTTCGCGCCTGCATCTTGATAATTTATTTTTAAGCTTATTGTTGAATAGTCTTCTTTGGAAACACTAACAATATATTCGCCTGATTTAGGAAGTGAAAATGTATAAGCGCCTGTTAGGTCGGAATAAATTATAATATCAGTATCAATGCCTTTCACATTTATCTCAACACCACTTACGGGGCCTTCAAAACCCAAGTTCTTACTTGCTTTTTTTAGAAGCATTACCTTCTCACCAAAAAAACCGTAAATGGTTCCCGAAAAAGCCAAGTTTTGTGCGTGAGCAATAAGGCCAAACAAAAGCAAAAGAGATATGAAGAGATATTTTCTCATTAAAACATTAACGAGTAAAAGTAGGTAACTTAAGGGTGAGATACAAAATTTTAGTATGCTCTAATATTCCGTCTATATAAAGTTTGCCCTTAATAATCGAATATAAGATGGTTTGATATGACTACAGAGCTTAACGAGCTTGCAATTAACATTTAAAAAAATCTAAAGGGAGCTAAACTCCTTAAGTGTTTCAGGTAAAACTACACCTAATGAGTTAGATTGTAATGAAATTATTTCGTGTATAATTGTTTAGAAGTGACCTCGGCGGGAGTCGAACCCGCAACCTTCGGTTCCGGAAACCGACACTCTATCCAGTTGAGCTACGAAGTCTTAAGTTGCAAAGGTACGAATTATCCCCAAAGTTCACCTTCTGTGTATTTTTGCGTATTTTAACTGTAACCATTAGAGGGGTTTTGTATTATTGTGCCGTTAATGAGGATAAAAACCATTTTACTTGTTTTGCTGCTATTTGGTTATTTATCAAAGGCTCAAAAATTATCTATACGAGGTACAATTCTGGATACAGTATCAAAAAAGCCCTTACAAAACGCAGTTATCATTGCCACCAAACTCTCCGATTCAACCCTTATTGATTTTTCAAGAAGCAATGAACAAGGTTTTTTTGAAATAAAGGAACTTCCAATTGATACTTACAAAGTGGTTATCTCTTTCAAAAAATTTGGAGATAAGATCATGTACGTGATCGGCACAAATAAAAGCTTTGAGTTTAATTTCGATAAAATAATAATGCCTCCCAAAAGTGTTGACTTGGATGAGGTAACCATTTTTGCCTATAAAGATCCTGTGTATTATAAGGGAGATACATTGATATATACAGCCGATAGCTTCAAAGTAAAAGCAAATGCTACGGTTGAAGATCTTTTACGAAGGTTGCCCGGAGTTAAGGTAGATGCTAACGGAAAAATAACATCGCAAGGCAAAGAGGTGAGCAAAGTTTTAGTAGATGGAGATGAATTTTTTGGCAACGACCCAACTATGGCCACTAAAAATTTAGCTGCCAATAGCGTTGAATCGGTTCAGGTTTACGAGAAAAAAGACGAGAACGCAAGTGCGGATAATACCAGCGATGAAACTATTAAGGTGATGAATTTGAAATTGAAAGATGATGCCAAGAAGGGATATTTTGGAAAGATCTCCGGAGCAGGAGGGTCTGATCTTCAAAAGGATCAAAAACCATTCTACGAAGGAGATCTATTGATAAATAAATTCCGAAACAAACAAAAGATCTCGGTATTTGCTTTGGGATCTAATACGCCCAAAACAGGTTTTGGATGGAGTGATATTGACAAATATGGTTTAGAAAACGAACGCGATTGGAATTATGATGAAGAAAATAATAATTGGACCAATAGCAACGATCAAGCACAAGGGATTCCGCAAACTTTAAATGCAGGTATTTATTATAGCGATCGATTGAGTAAAAAAACAAAGATCAATTCAAATTATTCTTATAAAAATAATTTAATGGTTACCGAAAGCGAGCAGTTTAGCCAATATTTTTTAGCCGACACAAGCTATACAACTAATAATTACAGTAAAAATATTGATAAAAGGCAAGGGCATGTGTTCAATATAAATCTTGAGCACGACTTGGATTCGCTTACAAAACTCATTATAACGCCTAAATTGAATTATAATATAAGTAGTGCAGAATATTATACCGAGAATAATTTTGCTACAACGCAAGGAGTGGTTTCGCGAGAAACAAAAAACACCAATACAACCAACTCTTCAAACTACGATATAAGTTCGGGAATAAGAGTAACGCGGAATTTTAAAAAGAAAGATCGCTTTTTGAATCTGTATTATTATATTAGTAACGGCGCTAATGAAGGAAATGGCCAGCTGAGCACAGTGAATTCATTTTACACCGATACCATTTCAGGTCTTAACGATATTGATCAAAAAAAGCAAACCAATTCAAACAATATAACCCATCAAGCAAGTGTGAGTTTCTTTGAGCCCTTTACGAAAAAAATAAAAGGTGAGGCAACGTATGAGTTTACTTACAATGACAACAATCAATCTAAGCTCTCATTAAATAAAATGAATAACGATTATTCATTACTCGATTCAGTTTTTTCTAATGACTTTAGTAATTCAAAAATGGTTAACCAGGCAAAGTTGAGGCTTATTTATGAGATCAAAAAATATCGTTTAGTTATTGGCACAAGAGCACGTCAGGTTAGTCTATCCAACACAAATAATTATAATGATAGTATTTTAAAGCTTTCGGTAAATAATATTTTACCGTTTTTGAATTATAATTATAATTTTAGTCAGAATACTCGCTTGTATTTTACCTATAATACAAATTCGCAACAACCGAGTATAAATCAACTTCAACCTTTAAGAAACAATACCAATCAAAATTTCATTACCCTTGGTAATCCAAATCTAGTACCAACCTTTCAACATCAATTTAATCTCAATTTTAATTCATATAAACCTGTTTCGGGTAAATATATGTGGATAGGTGGTAATTATAATATCACACAAAACGCATTCTCTAGTAGTTTAGTTTACGATTCTATAGGCCGGTCTATTTCTACCGCCACCAATATGAATGGGAGTTATAACGGCGCTGCATGGATAGGTGCTAACTGGCCAACATTAAAACGCCAATTGATATTTAGTGTTAATGGGAATTCAAATTTCTTTAGCAACAATAATGTCATTAATAATGTAGTGAATACCACGCGGAATTCAAATATTAACGGAGGCACTGATATTACGATTGATCTAGAGAAATTTTATTTTAATATTGGCGGAAGATATGAGTACAACATTCCTTTTTCCACAATCAATAATGAGAATAATAGACCATATACGTCACAAATATACAATGGAAGCGTGCGTATTGAATTGAAGAAGAAATTTTTTATTGAATCGGATGCCGAATATAATATAAAGAGTAAGCGTGCAAATGGATACAATATCAATTACTTTATTGTAAATGGATCCATCTCTAAACATTTTGGTAAACTTGAAAATTTCATTATTGCCATAAAGGCATTCGACATATTGAACCAAAACATTGTTGCTAACAGACAAGTATATAATAACATCATCACCGATTCCAGAACAAAGATCATTACGCGGTATTTCTTATTGAATCTTACTTATAAATTCAATAGCCAAAAAACAAAAGATGAAGGAGAGAATGATTAGAAAATTATATAGTTTTGTTTTTCTTATAGTGTTCGTTGCATTTGCGGGCGCACAAATAACCTATGGTAAAGTAACCTATGAGCGTAAAACAAATTTATACAAACGCCTTAAGCACTGGGAAGATGTAAAGGAATGGGTGAAGGAAGGGGATAAAGTAAAAATAGATGAGTTTGAATTAACATTCACAGATTCCGTTTCGTGTTTTAAACCGGTTGAAAGTGAGTATCGAGATAATTTTGAGTGGGCCACTTCGCTTAACACTACCTATCAAAATAAAGTAACTGATTCGAAAGTAACTTTCAAAAAAATATGGGGTGAAGAATTCATGCTCAAAGATTCCTTATCAAAACGAAAATGGAAGATCACCGACGGACAAAGAATAATTGCGGGATTTAATTGTCGCAAAGCCATTTGGGTTGAAAATGATAGCAGCAGAGTTTATGCGTGGTATGCCGATGAAATTGTTCCGGGTTTTGGTCCCGAAAGTTTTAATGGCTTACCCGGTTTAATATTAGGTCTTGCTTCCGAAGATGGAGGAACTATTTATTTCGCAAAAAAAGTGGAAGTGATACTGCCTAAACCGGAAGTATTTCAATTGCCAAAAACAAAAAAGAAACCGGTAAAAACAACTGAATTCAGAGAACAGCTTGCCAAACAGTATGGCAAAGAAAAGTGGGGCAAAGCAATGTTATTGAATAATTTTGGAGGGGTAAACTAAGAACTTTTAGTGAATACCCGTACTGTAACTCTCCCTTTTCATCGGGTTAATAGTTAAAATAGGAACATTACTAATGTCAACCATTTTTTCTGACATAGTGCCGCCAAACATTTCACCCAAACTTTTATCTTTCTTATTCATTTGTATGATAAGATCACAATCGTTCTTATTAGCATAATCAATAATAGCTTCAGCTACATCGTTTGCCGGGATAGATTTGTTTGTACAATTAACTCCTTTTTCCTTGATGAATTTTTTTACCTGCTGAAGATAAGGAAGTAGTTTGTTCTCGTATTTATGATCGCTTGGTGGAAACACCGATACGATACGAAGATCGGCTTTATAATAATTTGCTAATTGAACGGCAATACCAACTTTTTCGCGACTTTCCGGACTAAGGTCAAATGGTAAAATGATATTTTTACATTCCATACGCCCTGTTGTAGAGCGGATTGTAATAACAGGACAAGGTGATTTTTTAATGAATTTACTAGCCTGATTGCTTCCCATAAAACTTCTGAAGCGAACATGCGTATCTAAACCAACCACAATAAGCATACATTGTAACTCTTCTGCTTTTTTGTCAGTTGTATCATAAATATCCCCTTCAAAATTAAGGGTTTCCACAACTAACCCACTCTCTTTTATGATCTCTTGCCTAAGACTTTCAAGTTCACTTGCCTGGTTAGAAGCACCGGGCTTGTGAACATGCATGATGATGATTTTTGACTTTGTTAATTTTGCAATGTTAAAGGAATGCCTGATAGCAACTAACGACTGTTTTGAGAAATCAATAGGTATTAAAATTGAGCTATTTTCTTTTAGTAACATGACAGGATTTTGGGTCTAATTTACGGAAAAAAGGCATAGAATAAAAAAAATAGCCCACTAAGGTCAAAGTTTTACCGACAAACGCATGTTAATTGGAAAACCAAGATTCAAATATGATGGGTTATTTGTTCAATTTCTTCTAAAAAAGTGAGTTAATCCCCCTAAAAAAGTGAATTCTTGGCCTAAAACCTATAAAATCAACAAAATAATGGTAAAGAAACAGGTAGTTTGCTTGATTAAGCCGATCACTCAAGTTTTATTAGTTTTTGCCTTACAATACCTATTGGCGTTATAATTTCAGCAATATAAACTCCTTTGGAAAGGGTGCCGATGTTGATCTCAAGCTTTTGACTTGTTGGCGAAAGTATTTTTTGCGAATAACTAAGCTTTCCATTTATATCAAGGAATCTTATCTCTTCCAGAAAATAGTTTCCTGTAGACACAAGATCTATTTTATCATTGGCTGGATTTGGAAAAAGAGAAAACTTGATGTTGGAATTCAGTTCGCTTGTGCTAACATTTGGAACAAAGGTCATTGAAAAACTATTACACACTTTACAATTTGCAAGATCAGTAACGCAAACTGTATGTTGCCCAACACACACTGTTGGAATTGGAAAATAATTTGCCCCAACATTATTCCCATCTAAAGTAACAGTGGCACTATTTGGAGGAGGAACGTAACCTCCGCTAAAACTTACATAAACGCTACCATCACAACAGCTTGAGCAAACTGCAGGATTAGTGGTAGGTGTTTGCATCACTAATGCAGATGTTGCGGTGATAGGAACTTGCAATAATTCAAATCCAACCAAAACCATACTGCTATTGTAAAAGCTAACGGTATAATCAGAAACGCAAGTGCACAAACCGTTAATGGTGATAGTGTTCCCTACCGAGCTTTGAACCGTAGTGTTTGGGCACGATGATGAATTGGTTATTACCGCCGTGAATGGCCCTGGTGTTGTAGTTGTACTAAAAACAACACTGCCATCGCACACACCAAAACAAGTTGGATATGAAGTGCTTAGCTGAACAAAACTTTGCGCATTGAAACAAATGCTAACAAAAGTAAAAATAGTGAGTAGGGTTTTCTTCATAAGTTTATTTTTAAACAGTAGCCATTACTTTTAATTCAATAGCAATTGGAGTTGGTAATTTATTTATTTCAAGCGTGGTGCGACAGGGAGGATTTTCCTTAAAATATTCAGCCCAAATTTTATTATAGATTGGAAAATCGTCTTTCATGTTGGTTAAAAAAACCGTTACGTCAACTATTTTATCCCAACTACTACCTGCATCTTCTAAAATATATTTTATATTTTGAAAAACACTGTGGCATTGTTTAGCTATATCATAACTAATGATGTTGCCGTTTTCATCGAGGTCTACCCCCGGAATTTTTTTACTTCCTTTTTCTCGAGGACCAACCCCACTTAAAAACAACAAGTTTCCTACCTTGCGGGCGTGAGGGTATAAACCAACAGGTTCGGGGGCTTTTGATGATTCTATCTTTTCTGACGACATGTGACTTAATATTATATACGTTCAAAAGTAGGCAAATGTTGGTTTAATGGCTTAATTTTTACAAAAAGCTTATAAACCATTGCTTGATAATAAAATGTAAACGGAATTATTCAGTAATTTTAAAAAGTGATCGAATTCTTTAAATACTACGATAGAGCACTTTTTTTAAAAATAAACTCTTCCCATTCTCAATTTATGGATGTCATCATGTGGGTGGTAAGCCACGATTTCTTCATTTACCCTTTTATCATTCTTTTTTTGTTTTGGCATTTTAAAAAAGCTTCTCCTAGAAGAGCGCTTACCATGGTTTTAGGAATTGGATTTTGTGTCGCCACTGCCGATCTTTCAACTAACATTGTAAAACATAAAGTTCAGCGTTACAGGCCATCACATAATTTGGAGATCATGGCGCAAGTTCATACAGTAAATGATTATCACGGAGGACAGTTCGGTTTTTTTTCGAGTCATGCTGCCAATTCATTTGCCGTTGTTACCTTATTATTTTTAGCTGCTAAAACATTTATGTCAAACAAATACAGATATGCATTTTATCTTTTGCCTTCGTTTATCATTTATAGTCGCATTTATCTGGGAGTGCATTACCCAAGCGATGTAATGGTTGGAGCAGTTTGGGGAATTTTAATTGGCTGGCTAATTTTTAATTTACTTACGCGTTTCTTTTTAAAAGAGCAAAAGAGTTGAGGTATTCGTTTATCATATTTCTTTTTTGTTTGATCCAAGTTTCGTTAAAGGCGCAAATGCCCGAAACAGATCTTTGGTTGGCGGAATTGGATACAAAATTTCCGGGAAAAATAAAAACAATCGTTAATATTACTAACCGACCAGGATACGATAACCAACCATCATTTTCAAAGAACGGTAAACTTATTTACTTCACCTCTATTCACCAAGATAAGCAAGCAGATGTTTATGCGTGTGCGGTGAAGAGTAAAAAAATAACGCAACTAACTAAAACTAAAGAAAGTGAATATTCCCCCAACGAAACACCGTTTGGAAATAGTATGTCGGTTGTAGCAGTTTTGCAAGATAGTTCGCAGGTGATTCAGTTATTGGATCTAAAAACATTTACTGTAATAAATTCTCCGTTTTCAAAATTTGATTCGGTCGGATATTATCATTTTATAAATACAGATACGGTTTTGTATTATAAATTAACCAACCCACACTCGTTGAGGTGTTATTCAGCAAAAAAAAACGAAGGTGGCTTTTTAGGAGAGCATCCTTGTCGAACATTTAAAGCCGTGAACAGATATACATTTATGTTTGGTGTTAAGGATAGTTTATCAACTCGCTTTTTTTTATATGACGTCCGTTTGCAAAAAGCAAATTTATATGCCAGTATTAATTCAGTTAATGAAGATATGATATGGCATCCTATTCATGGATTGTTGGTTTCACATCAAGCCACCATATTAAAATACGATCTCTTGCAACAAAAATGGAGTGTGCTTTATGATCTTTCGTTATTTGGAATAAAAAAAATAACCCGTTTTTGTTTTGACCAAACGAACAAGTACTTGGTTGTTGTAAATAATCTGTAATTGATAATTGCTGCAATATATCTTTTAATTACGCTGTTCTTTATTTATAAGAATGGCTTGTTTGGTGTTTTTTGTGATAAAACAATTTCACAGGGGCAATTCACGCTCTTTTTTATATTCAAATGCTTAGCAATTCCTACTTTTTACTATATCTACAAACTACAGTATGGCGGTATTGAGAATTACGATGCCGGTAATTTTTTACGAGATTCGAAGATCATTAACGATATATTTTATGATAGTCCTTTTGAATACATAAAACTCCTGTTGGGTTTTAATAACGATGCCGAGAACACCGAATTATTCACGAAGTTCATTTCGCGAACAAATAATTGGGATGAGGGTATTTCATGGCGCTTATTTTTTAACGATAACCGAAGTTTGCTTCGCATTCATTCGCTCATTCATTTTATCTCTTTTAATTCGTATTATGTTCATGCATTAGTTTCTTGTTTGCTAGGGTACATAGGCACTGCTCTTATTTATCGCGTGCTAAAACAATATTTCATTTCAAAAGAGATCTGGTTGTTGGGCGTATTTATTTTTCTTCCAAATCTTTGGTTATTTAGCGGAGCATTATTAAAGGAGCCGCTTGTATTGTTGAATGTTGGACTTATTTTATTTCTTACTGACCGTTTATTCGAACAAAAACATTTTCTTGTAAGAAAGCTTGGGTATCTCCTTCTTATCCTCTTCATTATTTACTATTTGAAACCGCAAATAACATTCACTATTTTTATTTTGTATATTTTATTTAAAATGGTTGAGGTTGAAGTTCGTAAGCGTAAAACTATTTGGTATTTAGGATCTGTTATGTTAATTATCGTTGCTGTTAACTTTTCATTTTTGATATTTAAGGAGATGTCTATGCCTTCATTTATTAATAAAAAACAAGCAGAATTTTATGATGTGGCGAGAGGCGGTATTTTTTTAAAGAGCAGTTCAAGATTTGTGCGCTTAGCTTATAATAAAGATCTTGTGAATAAAACAAATGAGAAGGAGTTTAAGATAAAAACAGGCGTGCCGTATTATTATTGGGAAGATTCGCATCAAAAGGACACGCTTTATTGCGCTTTAAATTCGGATACCTTAACAAATTATACGTTGATCTATGAGATTGTTCCTGGCCAATCGGGCTATCCAATTTCAAATATCCAAACAAATATTGATGCTGTTGGAACTATTTTTTACAGTATTTTTAAAGCGCTGGGATTTCCTTACAACTTTGGAAATTTAATGAATGTTGTTGTTTCGTTGGAAGGGTTGTTTTTAACGCTATGTTTGCTACTTTCAATAGTTGGATTATTTTTTGTTCGCGAGAAGAATATTCTTTTCTTTTTGATTCTGTCATCTGTCTTTCTGCTTGTACTTTTCGGAATCTCAACGCCAAATTTGGGGGCTATTGTAAGATACCGTTGCATCATTTCACCGTTTATTGTTTTATCTGTTCTATATTGCGTAAATCATTATGAAGCCCAAGGAATTCGTAAAAAAAGTTAGTGAAACATTACTTAAAAATTCCAATGCTCAAAACGCAAGAGCAATGGAGAAATATGTATTGGGTCAGTTTTCATTTATAGGTCTCAAAAAACCACAACGGGCGGCTTTATGTAAACCGCTTTTTCATGAATTGAAACCTTTCATTACCGAACAGTGGATTCTGGAAACTGTAACTTTACTTTGGGAAAATAGCGAAAGAGAATTTCATTATGTAGCTATAGATCTGTTTGAAAAGAACAAAAAACTGATAACGCCGGCTAGTTTTAAAACACTCGAAAAAATGATCATTACCAATTCGTGGTGGGATAGTGTGGATGTAATAAGTTCGTATGCTATTGCGCCTTTAGTTTTGAATTACCCTAAAATGAAAAAGGAAATGGAGCGATTTTCAAAACATAAAAATATGTGGCTTAATCGAGTTGCCATCATTCATCAGGTCTTATATAAAGAACACACGGATACAGAATTTCTTTGCAAGGTTTGCGAACATCATATGCATCGCGAGGAGTTTTTTATCAGAAAAGCTATTGGCTGGGCACTAAGGCAATACGCCAAAACTAACCGCATGAAAGCTTATTATTTTGTTGAAAAAAATAAGCATAAGCTCTCTGGTTTGAGCTATCGTGAAGCTCTTAAGCATAAATAAGTAAAAGTGTCAATAAAAATTCAGATATTTATCCTACGTACATTATGAATTTATTCCGTAAAAAAGATCCTAATACTGTAAGTTCCGATGAAGGTGACGGACATGGAGGACATTTAAACAAAGTATTAACTGTGCGTGACCTAACTTTTTTTGGTGTTGCAGCAATTATTGGAGGTGGTACTTTTAGTGCTATTGGTCAGGCTTGTCATGCCGCGGGCCCCGCAGTATTGATTTTGTATGTGATCTGCGCAATAGCTTGTGGTTTTACTGCTATGTGTTATGCAGAGTTTGCATCAAGAGTGCCGGTTTCGGGAAGTGCCTATACTTACGCTTATGTTTCTTTTGGTGAGTTGTTTGCTTGGATCATTGGTTGGGCTTTGCTAATGGAGTATTCAATCGGCAATATTTATATAGCATTTTCTTGGAGTGGTTATTTTACGAATCTTATCCCCGGCTTACCTGAATATCTCACCATAAATTATACAGCGGCTCATTCAGCTTTTTTAAGTAATACAGCAGGTGAAGGCTATAATGCATGGACCAGTGCGCCGCAATTAGGAGGCTTGCGAATTATTTTTGATCTTCCTGCAGTGATCATTAATATACTGATCACTGCCTTGGTATTTATTGGAACAAAGGAATCTAGAAACATAAGTAATTTAATGGTGATTGTAAAACTAGTGATCATTGTGCTAGTGATTACAGTGGGAATATTTCATGTAGATATTGCTAATTGGGAACCTTTTATGCCAAATGGATTTACAGGTGTAATGGCAGGCGTATCAGCAGTTTTTTTTGCTTATATTGGTTTTGATGCAGTGTCTACTTTAGCGGAAGAAAGCAAGAATCCCACACGGGATCTTCCACGAGGAATGATATATTCTTTAATAATATGTACGGTTATTTATATCATCTTGGCATTGGTACTCACCGGAATGGTATCGTATACAACTTTAGGAGTGAGCGATCCTTTAGCAGAGATCTTTAAATCGAAAGGAATAAAATGGATGTTATTCATTGTATCCATTGCAGCCGTAGTTGCTATGACAAGCGTGATGTTGGTTTTTCAAATGGGACAACCGCGCATATGGATGAGCATGAGTAGAGATGGTTTGTTGCCAAAACGATTTGCTTCTATTCATCCTCGTTTTAAAACACCCGGTTTCTCTACCATCATTACTGGCTTGGTGGTTGGTATACCTATTTTTTTTACGGATGAGAATTTTGTTTTAGATTTTACAAGCATTGGAACTCTTTTTGCATTTGTGCTGGTTTGTGGAGGTGTACTAACGCTTCCTCGCAATACGGATGCCAAAGTAAAAGGAAAATTTAGGATGCCTTACGTAAATTCAAAATGGATAGTGCCTTTGATCACCATTGTGGGTATGGTTATTGTTTTTATGAAAGCATCAGAAATATTTTACATTGTAAGCGAAGAAGCGAAAGCAACTTCTTTCAATTATCCTATGGTAATTTTCTTTTTTGTATGGGCCGTTGTTGCTGTATTTTCTTTTATACGTAACTATTCATTGATCCCTGTTTTGGGAGTTCTTTCGTGTTGTTATTTACTTACAGGAATGGGCTGGAAAAATTGGGTGATGTTCTTTATTTGGTTATTAATAGGATTGGCGGTTTATTTATTATATGGATATAGAAATAGTAAACTCAACACTGAAAATAAAAATTGATCTATGTTAGTATTGGTTACAGGAGCTACTTCGGGCATTGGCAAAAGCACGGCCCAACTTTTCGCAAAAAACGGGTATGATCTGATCATTACTGGTCGCAGAAAAGATCGCTTAGAAAGTGTATCTAAAGAATTACAAACTAATTATAAAGTAAAAGTACTTACGCTGTGTTTTGATGTGCGCAATTTTGTGGAAGTGGAAAATGCCATCAAAACAATACCGACCGAATTTAAGAATATTGATATTTTAGTGAACAACGCAGGTTTAGCTGCAGGCTTATCTGCTATACAAAACGGTGATCTTTCGCATTGGGAGCGAATGATAGACACAAATATAAAAGGACTTTTGTACATGACGCGCGAGGTGAGTAGGGGAATGATAGAGCGAAAAAAAGGACATATAGTTAATATTGGTTCTATTGCAGGAAAAGAAGTTTATGCAAATGGAAATGTGTATTGTGCAACAAAGCACGCGGTAGATGCTTTAAATAAAGGCATGCGTATTGATTTGCTTCCTCATAACATTAAAGTAACTGCTGTTAATCCGGGAATGGTAGAAACAGAATTTAGTATTGTACGCTTTGATGGAGATGAAGAAAAAGCGAAAATTGTATACAATGGCATGCAGCCTTTGAAGCCGGAAGATATTGCAGAAACAATTTA
This sequence comes from Bacteroidota bacterium, assembly GCA_034439635.1. GTDB lineage: Bacteria > Bacteroidota > Bacteroidia > B-17B0 > Aurantibacillaceae > Aurantibacillus. Next base: position 25,181 of record JAWXAS010000004.1, read on the forward strand.
TTGGGTATCTACACGCCCGGCGCATGTAAATATAAATGATGTGATCATTATGCCAAACGTTCAGGCTAGCGCCACAAATGTGATCAGAGAATCAAATGCAAAATAAAACACATATTTGGTATGCTTTTATAGGTATAATTGTGTTTAATACCACTCTGATGTTTGGGCAAAGCCATAATTCTCGCGATGCGTATACGCGTTTTGGAATTGCTCCAGTGGTTGGGTTTTACAAATTGAACAGTTATCACGCGGTTAATGAAAAAGCAAGAATGAGTTTCTCTGCGTTTCTTAAGCGCGAAAAAAGCATGGATCGTTCAAATCGTGCTTTTCTTTCAATCGGTTTAGAATATTTGCTTCATGGCGTAAGTTACCGTTCGTACTATTTTAGTCAGGATACTTTGCAATTATATGATGGAAGTATGGGATACAATTATCGCATGAACATTGGCGAATTAAATTTACCCATACAAGCTAAGGTAACATTCAACAGCACCACAAATAGTTTATTCACTCCTTACATTTCGGTTGGCTATCATTTAAGATATATCATGAATACGAATTTAAAAGTTGATCAAGATGGTGTTCAACTAAAAGATGAATTTGTGCACTTAAAATTTAGGAACCCAATATTGCAAGAAAGATTTAATGCATTTGCAGGCATCAATTTCGGTGTACAAAATCACCGCACGCGCTCAAGTTCTATTACTATATTTCTTGAACTTTCTTACCGATATGGTTTTTCACCCTATTACTTTAAAACAAACTATTCGGCATCGTCGGTATATCTTAATTCGCAACATTTAGCGCTTAATTTGGGCATAGGTTTTTAATGTAAACCGTAAAAAATTAGCCTTACCTTTGAGAAAAGAAGTAATTTAAATTTTCTGACAAACTATTATCACATATTAGGCCTATCAAATTTCGCTTCTGCGGCAGAGGTAAAAAATGCTTTTCGTCGTTTAGCAAAAATGTATCACCCGGATATTAATCCTTCTGGTCAGGAACATTTTAAAACTGTTGTAAAGGCTTACGAAATTTTATGCGATAATTATAAGAAATCCCAGTACGACCTTCGTCTTAAAAGTTACTTGAATAACGCCCACAAAAATTTAAATACTGATAAGGATAAACAAACAAAGAATTATGATGTGAGTGAAGCCGAATTGAAGCGCCGACAATACTACCAAGAGCACTATAAAAAACAATATGAGCAAACTCAGCAAAAAACCGAAACGGTAGAATTAAAAAGATCTAATAACGAATTCAAGAATATTATTATTGCAACGCCGCTAGCAGTATTACTTATACTTTTGGTGTTGAATGTTTGGAACGATAAGCCTCAAATAAAAGTAGTGCCTTATAAAGAAGAAAAACGCATCAAGTTACCAGTTGAAAAAGAAAGAAAACGTGTAACTACCGGTGATACTCCTTACGCAGATTATTTTGGCGGGGCCCGAAAAGACACTGTTTATAAAGGCGTAATGAAATTTAAGAACATGTGTGGCAATGACCTCATTCTTTTTTTATTTAATAGAAATAATTTTATTAGAAGTTGTTATGTTGAGCACGGCTTTGAAGTAAGTATAGAGCTACTTCCAAAAGAAATTAGTTTAATGCGCATAATGCAAGGCAAGAATTTCGAATACATTAAAGAGCTTTCAAAAGCAGGTGTTTTTGGAGCTTTTAATGACAGTTGCAGGTTTTATCAGTATCGTAAAAAGATAAAACTGAATGGGAGCAACAGCCTAACAATTTTAAATTTTGTTCAACAGGGATTTATTGAAGTAGGGGAGGAGAATTTCTTTAAAAAAGACGGTTAAAGAAATTCGGTTAATCGTTTTGGTGTGATTCTTACTCCTTTATCGCTTTCACTTTTATCTTTCAAAACCTCTTTACGTTCTGTTGTATTTGGAAATTTATTTACGCCAATAAGAACGGATCTGTTTTGCTTATAGTTTTCTTTTAAAGTATTAAAGTCTGCATGTATGGTCTCTTGAACATATTTTGTTTTAATACAAGCAATAAAACCACCTTTCGACTCAAGTGTTTTAAATTTTTCCCAAGCGTTTTGTGCTAATTGATCAGTAAGTTGTTCAATATAATAGCTTCCTGCGGCCATATCAGCCACTTTATTCAAATAGCTTTCATCTTTTAATATGTGTTGTTGGTTAATGGCCATTCGCGAACTAAACTCGTTTGCTTGATTAAATAATTGATCGTAACCGGAAATGCTTAAACTATTTGTTCCGCCAATTACCGCACTCATGGCTTCGGTTGTACTTCTTAATAAATTGGTGTAGGCGTCTTTCTCGCTTTTATTTAGCATTGAAGTTTGCGCATGAATATGAAGTTCGTTCTTACATCCATATGCATCTTGCAAAAGAGCAACAAGTTGTCTTAATGCACGAAGCTTAGCGATCTCTGTAAAAAAATCTCCGCCAACCGATACGCTTATATGGATGGGTTTGTTAAGCGAATTGGTATCATTTAAATAATTAAAGTACTCGTTGCAATGCGCTAATGTAAAAGCCAATTCATTTACTTGCGCACATCCCGCTTCTTGATATAAAGAAGCATTTATTGGAATATGAACTAATTGTTTTAGTGCTGAAAGATCTTTTTCTTGTGAATCATGCCACTCTCCATACAATGCAAATAAATGAATTGGATCAATATTTACAAAACATTTCAGTTTTCCATCGTACGAATTTGGTTTACCGTAAATAGATTTAAGATCTGTAAGCACATGCAGCGCATCATTGCTGATATTGAATTGCGAATAAATGTGATAAAGAGAAATATCCTTTAAAAGCGTTTTTGTATCTATTTTTTTATGGATATTAAATACTAAACCCGAAGCACCTTTTTTTAATGCCTGTAATGCTTGGTGATTTGCAAATTTCACGTCGAGCACATCAATGGGCTCGCAAATATCCCAATCACTAAATTCAAAAAGCGGTTTACGATCTTCGGTATTTTCTCCTGTATAAAACGGTTTTACATCAAAACCATTGTTTGTATGCCAAGTAAGAGAAGCGTATTCCGCGCCCTTCAGATCTTTAATGATCTGGTCTTTCCATTGCTGTTCGCTAAGGCCACTAAATTCTGAGAACAATTTTTCCATTTTTATAAAATACTCGAAGCCTCTTTTTTAATGTATTCAAGGGCTACATCATTGGGTAGTTTTTTTTCCAAACTGCCGGCAATGTTCAATATCATCATGGCTAATTCATTGCTTGGCGCCTCATGATGTACTTTTGTTGCCGAAATATTTATGAGTTTAATTAATTCTTCTTTGGCAGTTTTTACTAATTCCCATGAACCATAACTTATATATATCTGCTGCGATAAATTATGCTCATATTCTGATTTAATAGTTTTGATTAGTTCCAGTTGTAACTGGTAAGCGTTCATCCCGTTCTTATTAACGCGAACAACCAAAGTATTCGGATTAATTCTTTCTAAGTAAATTACCAAACGCTCAAATGCCTGAATTTTTAAGGGCAATACGGCATCGTTGTTTTTTTTGCGGATTTCGTATTCCCGTTTTTTTTGATCGTTCTCTAACATACTTCTTAAAATAATGTATGTTGCCACAAATACCATTACAGCCGGTAAAATGATCTTTAATATTTCTAAGAATGCTTCCATTATTTATTGATTATGTTTGATTACTAACGTGTTAGGGGGCATTAAGGTCGCATTATTTATCCGTTTTAAAAAATTAAATAAAGTATGGAATACCATTTTTTTCGCATCTTTATATAAAGCATTTTTTATGAAAAGGAAGTCGGTTTTAAGCATTATTCTGTTGTTTTTAGGAGGGGTAGTGTTTACACTTCCATTATTTTTTACTTCTTATAATACCATGAAATCAATAAGTTACGGTAAAAATGATTCTTATGAGAAATTATGGAAACGTGTGGATAGTTGTGATAGGAAAGGCCTCACAGAAAGCGCTTTAAAGATAGTAGAAGCCATTTATGAAAAAGCAAAAACCGATAATAATGCGCCTCAGTTAGTAAAGGCTGTGATTAATCGCATGAAGTACAAACAGAACAAAGAAGAATTTTCGCTCGAAAAAAACATAAACGAATTGCAAGTTGAAGTTCAAAACGCAAAATTTCCGGTAAAACCTGTGTTGCAAAGTTTGCTGGCCGATGCGTATTGGCAATATTTTAATAATAACCGATGGAAATTCTATAACCGCACGCAAACTGTTGGGTTTAAAAATGAGGATGTTTCTACTTGGGATCTTAAAACAATTACTTACGCCGTTATTAAAAATTATAAAGAGAGTTTAACCAATACCGATAGTTTAAAGGCAACTCGCGTAGATGTTTTTGACGACGTGATCGACAAAGGCACCCAAGAATGTCGCGAATGGCGACCAACGTTATACGATTTTTTGGCGAATCGCGCCTTGGTGTTTATGGCAAATACAGAGCCTGATGTGCAAAGGCCTGCAGCACGCTTTAATATTAATGATGCAGGATTTTTAGCGCCGGCTAGTGAATTCACAAATTTGAAATTGGTAAATCCATCAGATAGTTTAGAAACAAAATATTTTGCATTACAGATCATTCAAGATCTGATCAGTTTTCATACGAATGATAAAGATCCCGACGCTTTAATTGACGTTGATCTTTATCGTTTGGATTATATTCATGGACTAACGCAGCATCCTAAAAAGGATACTTTATATTTTAGTACATTAAAACAATTACAACAAACCTACAGCACGCATCCACGCTCAGCCGAAGTTGACTATAGACTTGCATCTTGGTATAATACCAAAGCTAGCGAATACAATCCTTTAGTAGGTGATAGTTACAAATGGTATAAAAAACAAGCCAAAGAACTTTGCGCGGAAACCATTAAAAAAATGCCAAATTCATATGGCGCTAAGCAATGTCAAAATTTAATTTACCAAATCGAAACAAAATCGTTTAACCTCACAGTGGAAGAAGTAGATGAGCCGCAAAAGCCTTTTCGTGCTTTGATTAGTTCAACAAACATCAATAAACTGTATTTTAAAATTGTAAAAACTTCTCATCAAGAATTAAGAAAAGTGTATCGCAAAGAGTGGGGAGAGAAACTGTATAACGCATTAGTAAGTTTGCCAACAGTAAAAGTATTTGAGCAAACTATAGAAGATGATAGCGATTATCAAAAGCATCAAGTAGAGATAAAAATGCCTGAATTACCTTTTGGTCATTACGTAGTGATCACTTCTTTAACTCCCGATTTTAAGTATGCAAATAATTTAGTTTCGTATGCGCAATGTGTGATCTCAAATATTTCTACAATAGAACGTCGCCGTGAAGATGATGGCTCATATGATATTTATGCATTGCATCGTCAAACTGGCGAAACAATGAAAAATATCTCGGTGCAAGTTTGGCACGAAACATATGATTATGGAACACGTGATTATAAATACACGAAAGGGGAATCTTTAAAAACCAATGAAAAAGGTTTATGCACAATTAAGCCAAAAGACAAATACAACGATAATAGTTTTTATTTGGAATTGATAGATGGGCAGGATAGTTATTTCAATAATAACTCTTATTATACTTACAGCCCTGGAAACAATAACTATACAACAACGCAAACGCACTTCTTTACGGATAGAGCAATTTATCGTCCGGGCCAAACCGTTTATTTTAAAGGAATAATTCTTGAAACGAAAAACGGAAAAAGCCCTGTAATAAAACCAAATTACCCGGTGAGTGTAACGTTTTATGATGCCAACTATCAAAAAGTATCTTCGCTAGAATTAACGTCAAATGAATACGGCTCCATCAATGGAACATTTATTGCGCCGCAAGGTTTAATGACGGGTCAAATGCATATTACTGATGGACATGGCACAGCGTATATTAGGGTGGAAGAATACAAACGTCCTAAATTTGAAGCCGACTTCGATGTCGTAAAAGGTTCGTTTAAAATAAATGATGAGATCACCGTTACCGGGAAAGCAAAAGCCTATGCAGGAAATGTGATTGATGGCGCCAAAGTTTCGTATCGTGTTGTGCGAAAAGTAAATTATCCATACTGGTGGTGGTGGTACAGGCCTTATTTTAGCAGAGGAGGAGATGTTGAAATTTTAAACGGCGAAACACTAACTAATGATACAGGCTCGTACAGTATTAAATTCAAAGCTTCACCTGATGAATCGGTAAATAAAGAAAGTCAGGCAACATACCAATACCAAATTTTAGCGGATGTTACAGATATCAATGGCGAAACACATTCTGCATCTTCTTACGTAACCGTTGGGTATCAGTCGCTTCAATTGAGTATTTCAAACGAAGCTATCATTGATCAAAAGGCCATAAAGCCAATTAATATTATTACCAGTAATTTAAATGGTGTAGCAGAAGCTGCCAAAGGAAATTTTACGGTTTACAAACTAAAGCAACCCGATAAAGCATTCCGTGCACGTTTGTGGACTCAGCCCGACAGACAAATGCTTTCGAAAGAAGAGTATTATAAAACGTTTCCAAATGATCTTTACGCCGATGAATTGAATAAATTCAAATGGGAAAAAGACAAACAATTTGAGAAAACATTTGATACCGGTTCAAAAACAGAGTACGATCTAAGTTCCGACCTTAAAAATTTGAAGCCAGGTGTTTATATGATCGAAGCAAATTGTAAAGATAAATTTGGCGAGAGCGTGAAAGCATTTCAGTACTTTACACTTTACGATAATGGAAGCACAACTATGCCTGAAATTATTCCTGCGTGGTTTTACCTGCCAAAGTTAAGAGCCGAGCCTGGCGATAAAATAAATTTTGTTTTAGCATCAGCGTATGATAAAGTAAATTATATATACGAAGTAGAGCGTCAAGGAAAATTGACATTTGGTCAGTTTCAATCAACGTCGTTGAGTCCTATAACTATTGATGTAAAGGAAGAAGACAGGGGAAATATCTCTTTTCATACATCATTCATTAAATTCAATCGCTTTTATAATTTTAGTAATGTTATTACCGTTCCTTTCACAAATAAGGAATTAGATATTCAATTTGAAACATTCCGAAATAAATTACTACCGGGCCAGCAAGAAGAATGGAAAATTGTAATTAAAGATAAAAAAGGCGACAAGCAAGCGGCCGAATTATTAACGAGCATGTACGATGCAAGTTTAGACGCTTTTGCACCGAGTTATTGGTCGATGTACGTTTACAATAGTTATTATACCCGTTATAATTGGTATTCACGCGCTGCACAGATAAATAATTCTACGGAGTTAAATAATGTAACTCGTAATTATGCAAGTATTCCCGGAAGGTATTACGACCATTTGAATTATTTTGGTTTGAATTTTTACAGTTATAATTACGGAGGAAGAAGATCTAAATATAATGATGAAGACTCCGATATGAAATCGATGGATGTATTAGCAGAAAGTTCTGCCATGCCAATGGAGGAGAAATCGGGTGGCACTAAAGATAAGAGTGCATCGCGATCGAAAAATGGAGAGTCGGTCAAAAAAACAGCAGGTAAACCTGGGCAAAGCGAAGCCGATGATGAAAATACTAAGGGTGATGGAACAACTGTTGCCGGACTTGTGGGCGGAGAAGGGAAAAATGATAATGATCTTGGAAGTGTAAAAGCACGAAGTAACTTTAATGAAACAGCTTTCTTCTTCCCGAATCTTACAACAAACGATAAGGGCGAAACAGTTATCAAGTTCACAATCCCCGAGAGTTTAACCAAATGGAAATTGCAAGGCTTAGCCCATACAAAAGATCTTAAGGTTGGTCAGTACACCAAAGAAGTGATCACCCAAAAGGAATTAATGGTGCAACCAAATCAACCACGTTTTTTTAGAGAAAACGATAAGATCATTTTTATTTCTAAGATCGCGAATCTTTCGGATAAGGAATTAACTGGAAATGCGGAGTTGAAATTGTATGATGCATTAACAGATAAAGAAATTTCGTTCAGTATCATCGAAGCGCTGAGTGGTAAATTTCCAACAATCGGATGGAGAGATTTCACCGTTAAAAAAGGACAAAGCACAGCTATTGAATGGACCTTGAATATTCCTGAAAATGTTTGGGCAATAAAATATAAGATCGTTGCAAAGGCCGGTAATTTTTCGGATGGAGAGGAAATGGTAATTCCTGTTTTAACTAATCGAATGTTGGTTACAGAAAGTATGCCATTGCCAATTCGTAGCAATCAAACAAAGGAATTTAACTTCGCAAAGTTCATTAACCAAAACGGTAACTCCACTACGTTAAAAAATCATGCGTATACGTTGGAGTTCACTTCTAATCCTGCTTGGTATGCGGTGCAAGCTTTGCCATATATTATGGAGTATCCATACGAATGTGCAGAGCAAACATTTGCAAGGTATTATGCAAATAGTTTAGCAAGTTATGTTGTGAATTCGAAGCCAAAAATAAAAGCGGTTTTTGATTCTTGGAAAATG
>JAWXAS010000005.1:0-36361 GCA_034439635.1 Bacteroidota bacterium
AATTCAATTATGAAAATGACAGCACCCCCCTCATGCGTTATTAAGTGCGCAAGCCTTAATTAAATCAATTTTAGTGGTATTATTTTTCATAACTACCATTGAGAGTGCTTACTCACAAACTGTTACTACGTTTACCTGTTCAAAAGCTAATATCTCAGATTCGTTAATTTCTGGTGGTGTTATAAGCGCGCAAGGTGTTATTACCAATGACACCTTACATGCAAAGGATGATGTTATTTTCGATCAAAATTTAGACATATAAGGTAATATTATGTTATCGGGTAACTTATTATTCGACAATTCAGCAAATACGGTTGGTATAGCAAAAATCCCACCATCTACTGGTTCTCCGAATGGTGGTTTATTATTTGCAGAAACATCTGGTACAGCACTGGTACAGCAACCTCCAAATCCATGTATAACTGCTATTGCTTTGCCGCAGTTTTCGTTTGGAGGACAAATACAGGCGTTTGATGGAGTAAATAATTTGAGTTTAGACATGGGCAGCAACAATGTAAATAATTATATAGATTCAAGGGGTGGTACCACCTTGGGCGGACATTTGTTAGTTAATTACTACTGTGGTAAAGACATTTTGTTAGGAACTAACCCGGCCAGCCAAAATAAAGTATTTACAGGAAATTATGTAGAAATGCGTAAGCATGCACAAATAGGAACTGTAACATCTCCTATTACAGATCCAAATAATACAGCATTCCAAGTTTTTGCCAATGCGGGCAGTGGGATTGCTTTAAGTACCAATAATAGCAATTTGGCCGCTTTTAGAGTTAATAATTTTTTTGGTAACACGTTTACTTAAATGAATTGGCTGACTTTTTTATTAGCACACGTACCGAATTAATTAGCAATGCTTACGAGGTATAAATTAATTAGTAATTTTTTACCCTAAACTCAACCGAAATGCCGCCGAAATGCCGCGCCCGCGATTGTAGCGAAAAGCCCCCGCGAGTATTTTGCGTTGTGGCGCTTAAGCAAGGAGGCGACCAAAGGAAGCCACCGCAGCTTTAGCGCAACAGCAAAAGGCTGCGGGGCTTGAAGTGAAAAGCGCGATAAGGCGCCCAAAACAAAAAATGAATTAGTAAAACAAACCCAGTTAAAACGAAACTTCCACTTTTCGTTCTTCAATCATCTTTTTTAAATTGATCAAAGCGTAACGCATACGGCCTAAAGATGTATTGATTGAAACATTTGTTGTATCAGCAATTTCTTTAAAGCTCATATCGTAATATGTTCGCATAATTACTACTTCACGTTGATCTGGAGGTAACATGTGAACAAGATCGCGGATGTTGTTTTTGCGTTTAGAGCTTTCATCGCCAGTTTGATAAACATCTTTTGTATCACTCACCTTATCCAATGGATGAATCTCTTCTCCTTCTTCATTATAATAAATAGAAGCCGGTGGCATTTTTTTAATGCGTCGGAAATGATCAATGATCAAATTGTGTGATATGCGATAAACCCACGGAAGGAATTTACCTTCTTCGTTGTACTGACCTTTTTTTAAGGTTTGGATCACTTTTAGAAATGTATCTTGAAATACATCTTCGGCCAAAGCACGGTCTTTAACAATTACCAAAATACTCGAAAAGAGTTTTGATTTGTGACGGTGAAGGAGAGTTTCTAAGCCTTTTTCGTTACCCGTTAGGTATAACGCAACTAACTCGTGATCAGTGAATGATTGAATAGACATTGGTTTACTTGCTTTAAATTAAAGTTCGGTTTTGCTAGTAAAGGTCTATTCGATGGCTTAGTTTTTTAAATGGTTATTACGGCAAATATAGACCATTTAGCTTTTAACCCAAAAGGATATCTGTTAAAATGGACCCATAACTGAGTCAATTGTTAGTCTTATTGAGTGAAATAATCTCCCAATCTGTCAAATTAAGCCCTAATTTTGCAGTCGAATGTCCCAAATAGCCGATATATCTAAGGTTGATGCCAAAACCCATATTATCATAAAAGGCGCCCGTTTACACAATTTAAAGAATATAGACGTAGTTATACCTCGTAATAAGCTGGTGGTTATCACAGGTTTATCGGGTTCGGGTAAGTCAACCCTGGCTTTTGATACCCTTTATGCGGAGGGACAAAGACGATATGTTGAAAGTTTATCTGCTTATGCAAGGCAGTTTTTGGGTCGTTTAGAAAAGCCGCAGGTTGATTATATAAAGGGTATATCGCCGGCAATTGCTATTGAACAAAAAGTGGTGTCGCGTAATCCGCGCTCAACCGTTGGTACTGTTACCGAGATTTATGATTATTTGAAATTACTTTTCGCACGCGTAGGAAAAACATACAGCCCTGTGAGTGGTAAATTAGTAATGCGTCATAAAATTAGTGATGTAGTTGATTTTGTAATGAACCAAGGCGCAGATTCAAAAGCGCTTGTTACCGTAAAATTAAAAGAGAAAAACCTGCCTAGCCGGCAGGCAGGAGATCGTACGCTTTCAAAACAATTAGAACTTTTAAATCAAGGTGGTTTTTCGCGTGTGATCACAGCGGAAGGAATTCAAAAAATAACGGATCTTGATCTGAAAAAAATAAAAAAGAATGCTGAGATATCTTTATTAGTAGATCGCATTATTGTACAAAAGAATGATGAGGATCTGTTGAATAGAATTTCCGATAGTGTGCAAACTGCTTTTTACGAAGGTGGTGGTGAGTGCGATGTGATCATTGAAGACGTTAAGAATAAAAGCACAACACATCATTTCAGTAATTTATTTGAAATGGATGGAATTTCGTTTGAAGAACCAAGCGTTAATTTCTTTTCGTTTAATAATCCAATAGGAGCTTGTAAAACCTGTGAAGGCTTTGGAAGTATTATTGGTGTAGATCCTGATCTTGTTATTCCAAATAAAAGCGCCAGTGTATTTGATAATGCAGTGGTATGTTGGAATGGTGAGATCATGAGTAAGTACAAAAATGAATTATTAAAGAGCGCACATAAGTTTAATTTTCCGGTACACAAACCAATAGTAGATCTTACAAAGGCACAATACAAATTATTATGGGAAGGTAATAGTCATTTTGAAGGCATCAATGCGTTCTTTAAAATGCTTGAAAAAGAAACATACAAAATTCAGTACCGCGTAATGTTGGCCAGGTACAGAGGAAAAACATCTTGTCCTGATTGTGAAGGAACGCGTTTGCGTAAAGATGCAAATTACGTTAAGGTAGGCGAGAAATGTTTGCGTGATATTATTTTAATGCCGGTTGCCGAAGCGCAGGTTTATTTTAAGAATTTGAAATTAAGCGTTACGGATGAAAAAATTTCAAAACGGTTATTAATTGAGATCAATAACCGTTTACAATATTTAATGGATGTGGGTTTGAATTATTTGTCGTTGAACCGTGTGGCTAATACATTAAGTGGAGGCGAAAGTCAGCGTATTAATTTGGCAACTCAATTAGGAAGCAGTTTAGTGGGCAGTTTGTATATTTTGGATGAGCCAAGTATAGGTTTGCACTCAAGAGATACAGAACGTTTGATTAAAGTACTAAGAGAACTACAACGGCAGGGCAATACGGTAATTGTTGTTGAGCATGATGAAGAAATAATGCGTGCAGCTGATGTTTTGATAGATATTGGCCCTGAAGCCGGAACCGGCGGAGGAAGATTGGTATTTCAAGGTAAGCATGCCGACTTAGTAAAAAGTAAAGAAAGCTATACTGCAAAATATTTAACGAAACAATTAGAAATTAAAGTTCCTGCCTCGCGAAGAAAATTTAAAGAATTTATTGAAGTAAAAAATGTAAGCGAAAATAATTTAAAGAATGTATCGGTAAAATTTCCTTTAAATGCGTTGTGTTGTGTTACCGGTGTAAGTGGTTCCGGAAAATCTACCTTGGTTAAAAAGGCCTTGGTACCACGTTTACAAAAATATTTAGACGGATTTTATGCAAACGTTGAACACGCGAGCATTATTAGCGGGAGCTTAAAACAACTAAAGCAAGTTGAGTATGTGGATCAAAATCCAATAGGAAGATCGTCGAGAAGTAACCCTGCAACTTATACAAAAGCTTACGACGAAATAAGAACTTTGTTTAGCGAACAAGGCTTAGCAAAATTGCGCGGATATAAAGCAGGTCATTTTAGTTTTAATGTAGATGGAGGCCGTTGTGAAATGTGCCAAGGAGAAGGAACAATTACTGTGGAGATGCAATTTATGGCCGATATTCAATTGCCGTGCGAATCGTGTAAGGGTAAACGTTTTAAAGCGGATACTTTGGAGATCTTATACAAAGGAAAGTCTATTGCTGATATTTTAGACATGACCATTGATGGTGCGATCACATTTTTTTCGGGCGATGATGAAAATAGAATTGCCGTAAAGATCGTTGACAAATTAAAACCATTACAGGATGTTGGTTTAGGATATGTGCACTTGGGGCAGAGTAGTAGCACTTTAAGTGGGGGAGAAGCACAAAGAATAAAATTAGCCACATTTTTAGGAATGGGAGGCTCTAATAATTCAGTTCTTTTTGTGTTTGATGAACCAACTACAGGATTACATTTTCATGATGTTTCAAAATTATTAAAGTCGTTTGATGCACTCATTGCCAAGGGGCATTCAATTATTGTGATCGAACATAATTTGGATGTGATCAAGTGTGGCGATTGGGTAATTGATCTTGGGCCCGAAAGTGGTGACGAGGGAGGTTACATTGTTTTTGAAGGCACTCCAGAAGGTTTAGTAGCAAATAAGAAGGGGTATACAGCAAAATACCTGAAAGAGAAACTGTAACGATCAATTCTTTTTTTGATAAAGCACACTCACATTAAAAGCTCCGCCACCGCCACGCACTTTTTTCCAGTTTTTAAATGCGCTTTCTCTTATATAAGCGGGTTCGTTATTTTGACCGGCAAAACAAAAATCGCTCATGCTTACTTTTTCCATGAGGCATTCTAAGCTTACAAAAAAATCATCGTATGCTCTAATATCAAAAGTGCTGAGGTCTAATGATACCTCGCCTTGTTTAATGTATGTTTTGAAAACGATGGACCTTTTTAAAATATTCTTTGTGGGATAGAATTCGTTTGAAGAATAAATATTCAAGCGGAATATCAAACTATCGGGCAATTGATTTTTAATGATGTAAAATTGAAAATCTACCACTTTAAGTAGTTTCTTACTTTCATTCGGAATTTTAATAGCGGCTTCCACACCTTTCCAGTTATTTTCTAATCCAACAAACCCGGTGCAATTTGTTTTATCGTAATTTAATACGCCCAATTTTTTTCGAAATAATTTTTTGGCGCTTACTTCAACTTCTTCTAATTGCTGATCGCTTGGCCATAGCCTAATTTCATTAACTCCATTAGTTTTTAATTGAGTAATAGCTATATATTGCTCTTTATATCCAATGGCGTAAAATTTAATACTATCGTTTTCATTATAGTTGGTTAATTCTAAACTGAAGAGCCCTTTATTGTTTGATAATACAGCGGTAGAATATTTTATGCTTCCAACAGCCGTATATGGAATGATCTCGTTCTTTTCGTCTACTATTTTTCCGCTGATGCTTATCTGTGAAGATAAACTATGAAGTAGAAGGCTAAATAAAAAGATAAGATATAACTTCATGAGAGTTTTGAAAATTCTTTCCAAAATTTTGGGAAAGATTTACTTACAACGTCTTTATTTTCGATAACCATGTTGGAGTAGATGAATTTTAAAGGAGCAAAACTCATAGCCATGCGATGATCATTGTAAGTATTAACTAAAATATCTGCGTTCTTGCTAATTGGATCATATCCTTTTATATGAAGAGAAGTAGGAGTGATCTCAACAATAGCCCCAAACTTTTCCAATTCATTTTTTAAAGCTACAATTCTATCCGTCTCTTTTATTTTTAAAGTCATTAAACCTGTAAGGTTGGCGGTTATTCCTAAGCCAAGGCAAGTAACGGAGAGTGTTTGGGCTATATCAGGACAATCAGTAAAATCAAACTCAAAATGATCGACCTTTTTATTTATTTTAGAAACTTTAATTTGGTTGGTTTGAAAATCAGAATTGATCCCAAAGGTCTTGTATAGGTCAACGATTTTTGAATCGGCTTGTACGCTATTTTTGAGTAGGCCAGTAAGTTCTACCTTTTCAAGATCTCCAAGAGCTAATGCATTGTAAAAATAACTTGCGGCGCTCCAATCACTTTCGTTATAAATACTTTGGCGATCACTTTTGTATAAGCCGGGTTTTATTTCGATTATATCATTTGTCCAACTAACGTTCTTGCCAAACAAACGCATGAGTTCAATCGTCATTTTGATATAAGAGGATGAAACTACGTCTCCATCTAATTCAATTTGATTTGTGTTTTTAAGAAGAGGACTTGATAGCAAGATGGCCGAAATATATTGAGAACTTACATTCGCTTTCATACTGATTTGAGAAGCGTTTAATGCCTTGCCAACTATTTTTATAGGGGGATAGCCGTTTTTTTCAACGTAAGAAATGTCGGCACCAATACTAATAAGCGAATCTACTAATTCTTTTATTGGTCTTTCTTTCATACGCTCACTTCCTGTTAATACGAACGTTTTATTTTCTAAGCAAGTAAGGTAAGCGCATAAAAAACGCATATTAGTTCCGGCATCACCAATATGAATTTCAGATTTTCCGGAATGTATGTCGTGAAGAGCATTGATGAGTAATTTTGTATCATCGCTATCCGACAAATTTTCAATATTGAATTTTAAATTGCCAATGAATTTTATCATAAGCAAACGATTGCTTATGCTTTTTGAACCGGGTAATTGAATAATGGGTATGTGTTTTTTAGGCGCCAATGATCTGGTGATACGTTTTAAAGGCTTTTTGAATTTGTGAAATGTTTATTTCCACATCATGTTTACACGAGCCAATTTTATTTATTAAGCTCATTCTAATCTTATTGTTCTTATTCTTTTTGTCGTGGAGCATTAATTGCATTATTTTCTCCTCTTCTTCTTGGGTAAATTCAATCACCTTGTAATTTGGTTTTATAAGATCAACAATAGTTTGAAGCTCGTTAGTTTTGATCATTTTTTTATCAAAAGCAATTAAGCTTTCAATAAACATGCCAATGGCAATGGCTTCTCCGTGTAGTAACTCTTCTTTTGTTCCCAAAAAGCAACTTTCTATAGCATGACCAACCGTATGGCCAAAATTTAATATTTTGCGAACGCCTTTGTCGTTCGGATCTTTTTTTACAATAGCCATTTTAAGCGCCACACTTCTTTTTATTAAAATGTCTAAAAGTGTTTTATTATCTTGCATTGCTTTCACGAGTTTAGGATCGGCAATAAGTCCCATTTTAATTATTTCGGCCACACCATTTGCTAATTGGCGTTGTGGAAGCGTGCTTAAAAATCGCGTGTTTATAAAAACGGCTTTAGGTTGCGTAATAGTTCCCAATTGATTTTTTAGAGTATTTAGATCAACGCCACATTTACCACCAACACTGGCGTCGGCCATGCCTAATAAGCTTGTGGGAATGTTTATGAAATCTATTCCTCTTTTATAAACGCTTGCTACAAATCCACCAATATCCGTAACTACACCGCCGCCTACATTTATCATCAAAGCATTTTTATCAAGTTGTGCTTCGCTTAATGTTTCCCAAAGTTCTTTACAGGTGTCAAGTGTTTTAATTGCTTCGCCTGCATCGATCTCTAAAATATCAGCTTTTTGAATAATACTGCAACTTTTAGCGATAATAGGGTAACATTCATTAATCGTATTTGAATCTGCTAATACGATAAATCGCGAATACTTTCCTTTTTTTAAGAAGGAATTTAATTTTGAAAATGTAATGGTATCAAATATAATAATGCTCTTTTCTGCCATAGGAATGTGCCATGAATTTACGGATTTAATTGCTATTTAAAAAGACTTGTAAATTGCGTATTTGTTTTACTAAATTGTTCGATTCTTCAAAATTAAGCGTTTGATAACCGTCGGATAAAGCTTCTTCGGGGCTTGGGTGCACTTCGTAAATAACGCCGTCGGCACCTGCTACCAATGAAGCCAGCGCAAGTTTTGATACATGGTCGCGAATCCCAACACCATGGCTTGGATCGGCAATAACAGGTAAATGAGATTTTTCTTTTAGCACCTGAATAGCGTTGATATCAAATGTATTTCTGTAAGAATCCTCAAATGTTCTTATCCCTCGTTCGCAAAGAATTATCTTTTCATTTCCTTTTGAAAAAATATACTCGGCCGACTGCAACAGCTCATTAATAGTTCCACTTATGCCTCTTTTTAATAATACAGGTTTATTTACCGATCCAAGCGCATCTAATAAATTAAAATTTTGTGAATTTCTAGCACCCACCTGAAAAACATCCACGTATGGTAACATCTCATCTATTTGCGACACTTGCATTACTTCTGTAACAATATTTATACCATTTGGTTTGCAAAACGAATGCATCATTTTTAATCCTTCAATTCCTAACCCTCTAAAGGCGTACGGCGAACTACGTGGTTTAAAAACCCCACCTCTTAAGATTTTAATGTTGTTTTTAACCAAATGGGAAACTATTTTTTCCATTTGATCTTCACTTTCTACAGAACACGGCCCGGCCATTACAATGGGCTCTTTAGTATAGCTAATGGTATCGAAAAGTTCTACCGTGCTACAATCCAATTTCCACTTTTTGCTTACTAATTTGTAGTCGTCGCTAACAGCGTGCACATCTTGCACGCCGGGTAAGGAACCAAATTTTCGAATGTCGAATTCATTTTTTGTAAAACAAACAAGGTATTTGTTTTTTTGCGTTTCAACAAAATTCGATTTGATTCCTGTTTCTTTTAAAACATCAGTAATAGTCGCAAATTCGTTTGATTCTATCTTGTTTTTTAGTTGAATGATCATGATATTAAAGGTTGAATGTTTTTAATTGAATCTACAAATTCTGAAATAGCTTGTTCTTTTGATAAAGCATTAATGAAGGCGCTGCCAATAATAGCGCCATTAGCCAATTGTGAAGCTTTTGTGAAACTTAAACGATCGCTAATTCCAAAGCCAATCAATGTTTTATTTTTTAATGGTATTTTATGTAATTGTTGATAGAATTTTTCGAGAGCCTCAAAATTTTGATAGCTTTTTCCGGTAATGCTATTAGAGGAAACAACATAAATGAAGCCGTTACTTAATTCGTCAATTTGTTTTATTCTTTCCAAGTTTGTATTTGGTGTAATGAGAAATATAACTTTGACATCATATTTGTCAGCATACGGTTTGTGCTCTTGTTCAAACTCCGCCAATGGAAGATCTGGGAGAATGATGCCGCTCACAAAATTTTCCGAACACTTCCGGTAAAATTTCTCTACGCCAAATTGAACTACTGAATTTAAATATCCCATTAAAATAATAGGAATGTTACATGATCTTGTTATTGATAGTTGCTCAAAAAGTAAATATAAGGTCATACCATTTTCAATTGCGGTTTGGCTTGCTTGTTGTATCACAGGGCCATCGGCTAAAGGATCGGAGTAAGGAATCCCAATTTCTATTAGGTCAACATTATTCTCTTCAAGTTCTTTAATGATTCGGCATGTGTCATTTAGTTTAGGATAACCTGCGGTAAAAAATACAGAAAGGATTTCTTTTTCTTTTGTTTCAAAAAGTGTTTCTATTTTATTTTTCATATCTATTCATGTTTTGTAAGTACGTTGGAAGATCTTTGTCACCACGTCCTGATAAATTCACAATGATCACTTGATCTTTCTTAAATTCAAGTTTATTTAATATGGCCAAGGCATGCGCACTTTCAAGAGCAGGGATGATTCCTTCTTGAAGGGTTAAATTAAAAGCCGCTTCTAAAGCTTCTTCATCTGTTGCGTTTAAATAACTTGCTCTTTTGCTTTTTCCTAAAAATGCGTGTAGCGGACCGATCCCTGGATAATCTAAGCCTGCAGAAATGGAGTAAGGTTCTACTATTTGTCCGTCTTTTGTTTGCATGATAATAGACTGCGAGCCATGTAAAATGCCTTTTGTTCCTAAAGTCATTGTGGCAGCGCTTTTTCCGGTTTCAATTCCTTTACCTGCTGCTTCAACACCAATTAATTTTGTTTTTTCTGAATTAATAAATTCATAAAAAGCACCAGCGGCATTGCTCCCACCGCCAACGCAAGCAATTACCATGTCGGGTTCGGATATTCCTTCTGCTTTTAGTAATTGTTGTTTTATTTCTTTGCTTATAACGCTTTGAAATCGCGATACCATATCAGGGTACGGGTGTGGACCAACAACCGAACCGATGAGGTAATAAGAGTCGGGATCGTTTATCCATCCGCGAATGGCTTCATTAGTGGCATCTTTTAGTGTTTTGCTTCCCGAGATGGCCGGAATAATTGTTGCGCCTAACATTTTTATTCTTGCCACATTAGCTTCTTGGCGTTGCATATCTATTTCACCCATATAAACAATGCATTCTAATTTTAATAATGCGCAAACGGTGGCAGTAGCTACGCCATGTTGACCAGCACCGGTTTCGGCTAGAATTCGTTTTTTACCCAAGGCTTTTGCAACTAGTATTTGCCCAATTGTATTATTTATTTTGTGTGCCCCTGTATGGCAAAGGTCCTCACGTTTTAAATATATCTTCGCTTTGAATTGCTCGGAGAGATTGTTTGCCAAGTACAAAGGGGTTGGCCTGCCAACATAATTCTCGAGGAGATCATGATACTCTTTCTGGAATTCTTGCGATTGAATGATCTTTAAGTAATTGCGTTCTAAATCATCTACATTATTAAAAAGCAATTCAGGAATATAAGCGCCGCCATATTCTCCGTAATACCCTTTTTCATTTATTATGTTCAATGCTCTCATATAATTTTGTTTTAAAGTGTTGTATTGTTTTTATATTTTTAATTCCTGGTGCAACTTCAAATTTGGAATTTATATCTATTCCATAAAATCGCTCATGATCTATTTTGTTTATTGTGTTGGCATCATCCGAATCAATTCCACCACTTAATATAAATGGTGTTTTTCCTTTGTATTTTTCAAGTATTCGCCAATCGAATTTTATTCCGTTGCCACCTGCGTTTTCTCCTTTGGCATCAAATAAAAGTAGGTCGGCTTTATCAGAGTATTCTTCTGCGCTTAAGAGATCTGCTGCAGTGTTCACCGAGATAGCTTTAATAAGCTTCACTTTAGAACGAAGTTCTTGAAAAGCCGAAATATCTTGATGATAAAGCTGAATAAAGTTTAGTTTGCACTTTTCAATTATCTCAGTAATAAAAGGAAGTTCAGAATCAACAAAAACACCAACGCGTTTTACTTCAGGAGGAATGATATCACATAGCGCCGAAGCATTTTTAGGACTCACATTTCTTTGAGAGGTCGAATAAAATATCAAGCCTATCATTTCAGGCCTTAATTCTAATAATTGCTTTATGTTCTCAAGATCTGTTAATCCGCAAACTTTTAACTTAAGCATAGCTTGATGTTTTATTTTGTAATTCTTCAACAAATTGTTTTAATGCTAAATGTGGCCTGCTACTTTTCATAAATAAAGTACCAATAAGAAATCCATTAAAGCCTATGGATCGCAGTTCCAAAAGATCTTCGGGCGACTTTATGCCGCTTTCGGTGATCTTAACCTCAATTCCTTTTAAATGTGGAATAAGTAAACGAGAATTTTGAAGATCTATGGAAAGTGATCCAAGATTACGATTATTTATTCCAACGATAGTGTTGTACTCAGAGATCTTATCCATCTCTTCTTTTGAATGTATCTCCAAAAGAACTTCAAGGCCTAACGAATGAGCCTGTTTTGTAAAATTCTTTATTTCTTCTTTAGTAAGTACAGAAGCGATAAGTAGAATAGCGTCTGCGCCAATAGATTTGGATTCAATGATCTGGTATTCATCAATAATAAAATCTTTTCGTAATACGGGACAGAAATTAAATTTTCTAACTAGAGTAAGGTCTTCGTTTTTTCCTCCAAAATTAGGTGTATCTGTTAATACAGAAATGGCGCTGGCTCCAGCTTGCATATATCCGATGGATGTTTTCTCGATGTCAACATACAAATTAATATTGCCTAGGGATGGCGAACGTTTTTTTATTTCGGCAATGATCCCATTCTTGTCTTTTCTAAGAATATATTCTTTTAATGAAACGGTTTTACTTTCATAATAAATACTTTTCTCTAGTAATTTTAAAGGGATCAATTCTTTCTTTTCTTTAACGAACAGTCGTTTATCCGATATTATTTTTTCAAGCGTATTCATATTATTTTTGGATTAGATGGTTAAATGTGTTTAATGCTTTCTTACTTTCAATGGCTTCTGTAGCTTCCTGAATGCAAATTTCAATACTTTTATTGTTGATCAATTGAATGGCATATGCGGAATTGATGATCACGGCATTTTTCTGAGAAGGGCTAGCTGTATTTGTTAGAACATTCATAAAGATCTTAGAAGCACTCTCAATACTTCCGCCCGAATGGAGAGCCTCCGGTTCTATGAGTGGAAATTTTGCCTCGTTCGGATGAAGTAATTGCTCATGATGGTTTCCTACAATTTTGTATGGTGCTGTTAAAGATATTTCATCATAACCATCCGTGCTGTGAACAAGGTAGTATTTAGATAGTGTTTTTTGTAAAAGATAGTTGTAAGTGCGCATGGTTTCTAAGCTATTTACGCCAATAAATTGATG
This sequence comes from Bacteroidota bacterium, assembly GCA_034439635.1. Taxonomy (GTDB): domain Bacteria; phylum Bacteroidota; class Bacteroidia; order B-17B0; family Aurantibacillaceae; genus Aurantibacillus. The sequence continues at coordinate 12,685 of JAWXAS010000005.1, forward strand.
CGTGATGTTGCATGGATTTACGAGTGGCCCCAACAAATTAAATATGGTTTTAGTTCCCATTGATTTTCTTACTGGGGCCACATGTTTTAATGCAGGATGAAAAAGGGGGGCATGAAGAAAACAAATATGATGTTCTTCTATTTGATCGAGGAGAACTTCTGTTTTATTAGTGAATTTGTATCCGAAATGTTCCAAAATATTTGACGAACCACTAACAGAGCTCACGCCATAGTTCCCGTGTTTTACAACTTTGTATCCGGAAGCTGCAATTACCAAGGCACTTAATGTGGAAATATTGAATGTGTCTTTTTCATCTCCACCGGTTCCGCAAACATCAATGGCATCAAAAGGAATTGTAAATCTTAACGATTTTTCTAAAAGTACTTTTCTAAAACTGCTTAATTCAGTTACGGTAACGGAGTGGGTTTTGTAAAACATAAGTATAATGGCAATTTCCGTTTCTGAAAATGAACCTTCCGTTATTTGCAGCATCAACTCTTCTGACTCTTCTGAATTCAAGTGTTGGTTGGTGTAGAGTTTATTTAATGAGTTTTTTTTAGACATTGTTAGCGGGTTAAGAGATGAAGAATTCAACATAAATGCTGATCAATAAAATGGAGTATTGAATTGCCTAGGCTTTAAGCCAATTGCTGATCATTAATTCGCCGTATTCAGAAAGAATAGATTCTGGATGAAACTGAACACCTTTTACATCAAGCGTTTTGTGCTCAAGAGCCATGATGTTATTTTGTTCATCAACTGCGGTTACTTTTAATGTATCAGGTAAGCTACTGGGATCAACAACCCAAGAATGGTAGCGCCCAACTTTGAAAGTAGGAGGGCAATTGATGAATAGTGAATCAGTTTCAATAATATTTACTGAAGTTGCAATTCCGTGATAAACTGTTTCCAGATTGTGTAAAGAGCCCCCAAAATTTTCGGCGATTGCTTGCATTCCTAAGCACACGCCCAATATGGATTTGCTGGAGCAATACGTTTTTAATAATTGAGGCATAATGCCTGCATCTTTTGGTAAACCTGGCCCCGGAGATAGAAGGATCTTGTCAAAATTTGCAATCTCGGCAAGTGCAATTTTGTCATTTCTTACAACGCTTATTTTAGCATCACTCACTTTTTCTACTAAGTGAACTAGGTTGTACGTAAAACTATCGTAATTATCGAGTACTAAGAGTTTCATCTTTTGTAAAGGTTGGAATATTATTTAATTTATTGGCTTCTTTCATCGCTTTTTTTAAGGCGTTTGTTTTGTGGTTTATTTCGTTTAGCTCGTTCTCGGGAATTGAATCGATCACAATACCTGCGCCAGCTTGGAAACGTAGTTCGTTTTGAATGCTTAAAAAGGAACGGATCATAATGGCGTGATTAACATTCCCATTTGTTTCAATAAACCCAACGCAGCCTCCATAAAAATTTCTTGGCTCCGTTTCATATCGTCTAATTAATTGCATGGCTTTATGTTTAGGAGCTCCGCTTAATGTGCCTGCAGGAAATGAACGGTAAAGAAGATCAATGCCATTTATTCCTTTCTTTAATTTACCTGTAACTTTAGAAACCAGATGAATGACATGTGAGAAAAATTGTAATTCCTTAAAACGTTCAACCTTTACATCACTGCAGCAAGCACTAAGATCATTTCTGGCAAGGTCAACTAGCATATAGTGTTCTGAATTTTCTTTTGGATCATTTATTAATTTTTGCGCAAGGTAATGGTCTTGCACTTCATCTCCTGTTCGTTTATAAGTTCCAGCAATTGGATGGATCTCGGCCATTGTATCTTTTACCACTAATTGCGCTTCGGGAGATGAGCCAAATAATTTAAATGAGCCCATGTCAAAAAAGAAAAGATAGGGTGAGGGATTGATCTGTTTTAAACAACGATATACATTAAATTCATCACCCAAAAATGTTTGTTTAAAACGGCGAGATAGAACGAGCTGAAACACATCGCCAACTTTGCAATGATGTTTTGCCTTTTGTACTAATTCAAGATACTGTTCGTTAGTTGTTGTAGAGGAAATTTCTCCAACGGTTTCAAAGGTATTTAATGAAACTGTTGATGAATTCAATTGTTGCGTGATTGTTAAAGCGTTGAGCTTAGCTTCTTTTTCTGTATCGGCGAAGCTTACGATGTGAGCTTGATGTTTGGCATGATCAAATGCAAGTAAAAGCGAATAGAAAGAGTAATTTACTGCGGGAATTTCGGATTCTTTTGAATTTGATAAATTTTCTTCTATCAGATCGATCACATCAAAAGACGAATAGCCAAATACGGCGCTGTATGGAAAGGAAACTGAGATCTTATCTGTTTCAAATGATGAAACAAATTCGGCAAGTTCTTTTTCTAGTGAGCCCTGTGAAATATTTCTTATTTCTAAACTATTATTCTTTAGTAATTGCAAAGTGCTTCCTTCAACTTTTAGGGTGGCAATTGGGTTGCAAGCGATGAATGAAAAGTTTCCTTCTTTTGAATGGTGGTCTGAACTTTCCAATAAAAGTGAGCCGGTATATTTATCACGCAGGCACAAATAAGCGCTTACCGGTGTGTGAAGGTCGAGGTTGATCTGAGTATGATATGTTTTTAGTTTCATGGTAATGGTATTAAATAAAAAAGCCCGCTGAAATAAACAGCGGGCTTCTATAATATAATTAATTAAATAGTCTTAGCTGTTTATAACGTTTGTTACAAACCACCACCATGAATTATTTATTGTTATGTTTTTCATTTACGCTACAAATTTAACGACAAAAAATTGAAATCAGCAAATAAAATTTCTCTAAAAGGCTTTAAGGGTCTTTTTTTGGAGGACTAATATCTTCTGTAATCGTTATTGGACGTGGATTACGTGGTCTTTTCGAAAAATAATAAATAATTTTAGTATCCCTCTAAAATAAGTATCTTTATAACTTAAATGGCATTAGATCTAAAAACATTAAGAGTAAGGAGTATAACGGCCGCTGTTTTTGTGATAGTTCTGTTAAGCTCTATTTATTTTAGTTACTTTTCATTTATTGGGCTATTCTTTTTAGTTTCGATTTGGGCTTTGCACGAATTTTATTCGTTGGCAGAGAAAATGGGGGCTAAACCATTTGCCGGAATTGGAATGATTTCGGGTATACTTGCGTTCATGTCTATTTATTCACTTCAATTAACGCAAAATAATTTTGATATAAAATTAATGAGGTATGCTGTTTACCTTGTTCCTTTTATTGTTGCACTTAAGTTTTTGTTTAGTAAAAATGAGCAGTCTTTCCAGGATATGGCGTTTACTATCGCCGGGATCTTTTATTGCATTATTCCGTTTGCTTTATTGATAAAAATACCGGTAGCGGAAACCGGAACTGTAAATGAGTTAGCCGCAAGTTACGATCACTTTAAAATATTAGGAATTATTTTTCTTATTTGGGCTAACGATACCTTTGCATACTTAGGAGGAAGCTTAATTGGAAAACATAAATTATATGAGCGTGTATCTCCGGGTAAAACTTGGGAAGGAACTGTTGTTGGTATTATATTATGTGTGGCAGTTGGATTTGTTTTAAATATGAACGAAACATTTTCAAGTAAATGGGTTTGGCCATTGATAGCTTTATTTGTGGGCGTATTTTCAACTCTTGGTGATCTTATAGAAAGCCAAATGAAACGTAAAGCAGGCGTTAAGGATAGCGGAACACTAATGCCAGGACATGGAGGAATATTAGATCGCTTCGATAGCTTACTGTTTGTGAGTCCTTTTGTTTTTGTAGTACTAAAGCTACTACAAGAAAATATCTAGCTAACTATTGAGTGAACGCGTTGTATTGGAATAACAACACCGTGTTTTAAAATGATACGTTTATCAGTTACACCCCACACAGTTGTTTCAACGACTTTTAAACCTTGTTCATCTTCAAAAAATATTTTAGTTTTTGAGCGTTCTAAATTACCAAGAGTTAAAGCTCTTTTTAAATTGCGCTCTCGCTCAGCTATCTTTTCTTTATCAATTAAAACTTCGGTTTGAGGAAATCGTAATTCCCCAATTTTCTCTTTCTCAATCAATTCGAATTTTGTTGTTGTCATGTTATTTGCGGTTAGTATATTATTAAACGAAAGAAAAGGACAGGGGGTTGCGTTTTATCGGGCGCTGTTCATAACAACTAATTGACCCTTAATGTTGTTATAAAACTCTGATAATCTGTGAGTACCTATGCGATAAGTAAATCCGCTATTGTCCGTTAGTTCAATAAAATCTTCGCCACTGGTATAAAACTTGATGATTCCTTTATTATGTAAGTTGTAAACTGCACGCCTTAAAATATTGCGTTTATACCTACTTTTTCTAATATGAGTGATATTACTAAGGTCGATCTTTACTTTGCGTGTGGTCCAAAAACCGTCAATTAAAATATAACCTTTGTACACTTTTGTATGAATATGTAAAATATAGATTAAGCCTGCCGAAAAAATAAGAATTAATATTCCGCTTAAGAAAAATATCAAACCACTCTGACTGGTATTATCAATTGGATATGAACCAATGCTCACAAACGAAACTTGTACAGGTTTTGGATTCTCACTCCAGTAGTATCCCAAAAAACAAAATAAGGCCAGTATCGATCGCGTTAAAATGCTTAAGCGATTATTACCCATGTATTGTTTTTCTTCAAATATGATCTCGCGACTACTCAATTAATTCTATCCTTAAAATACTATTGGTATTCTCTGATATTTTATAACGATCATCTAAGCGATGATTTACTACCCAAATAATTTCTTTATCGCCATTTTCTAATATGGTGACCTTATTTTTTTCAAAAGCATTTAATTTAAGATCAACAAACAGATCGCTCAATTTTTTAAAACCGGTCATTCCAAGAGGTTTGAATTTATCTCCGTTTTGCCAACCTCTTATGGTTAGAGGGTATTTTAATTTCGAATGATCAATATAAGCAATGGCTTTGCTATCTTCTTTTATAAATTTATGACTGGGTTTTATTTTTAAATGAATTGGCGAGAGGATCTCTTGGGTTTCTTTTTCAATCACACTTGGTTCAATGAGCCTATCTGTACACTTATTTACCACCAATTCAGTTCTGTCTTTTACGAGTTCAAAGCGTTCTGAATAAAATAATTTTCCGGGAATTCCATCCAAGCTCTCATAAATATCCGTTATAACATCGGGATGAAAGTTATATTCCTTTAAGATCTCGAACAAAAAAAGTTCAGGAGTTTTACTTTCTTTTATTTTTTCAATACGTATGATAATTCCTGAATTAGTTTTGCTGATTGCTTTTTCTTTTTCCTTTGCAAAATGATCAGTAATAATAGTGTTGTACTGCTGAAATAATCCTAATTCTTTTGAAATAGTTTTTTCAAACGAAGGATTAAGTTCTTTTAATTTTGGAATGATATTTAATCTAATATCATTTCGTAGATATGTATCTTCCAAATTGCTTTTGTCTGTTCTAAAATCAATAGAATTTTCTTTGGCGTAATTAAGTATCTCTTCTTTTGTAAATGCAAGTAGAGGTCTAACAATGTTTCCTCTTTTCTCAGAAATTCCTTTTAAGCCTGCAATGCCGGACCCTCTAACCAAATTGATCATGAACGTTTCAATTGTATCATTCAAATGATGCGCAGTTAAAAGATAAGTAAAAGAATGTTCATTCATTAATTCGTTAAAAAAAGAGTAGCGTAATTCACGCGCCGCCATTTGAATGGATAGTTTTTTTTCCTCAGCATAAGCTGAAGTATCAAACGAACGCCTATAGAATGCAATTGTATTTTTCGAGCAATAGTCTTTTACAAATTGTTCGTCAACATCTGAATCATTCCCTCTAAGTTTAAAATTACAATGTGCTACCGAAAATTTGTATCCGGTTTTTAATAAAAGATCACATAGTACTATTGAATCAATACCGCCGCTTACGGCCACTAAAAAGTGACCATCCTTTTTAAAAAGTTCTTTGCGTTGGATGTGTGAAACAAAACGGCTCAACATATTATAAAAGTACGAAAAATCTAAAAAACGAGATGGTTTTTGGTTAAAAATGAGCCTTGAAAGCGCTTATTTTACTAGGATTCTTGCAAAATACGCAGAACTACGTATTTTCGAGTCCTCAAAACAAATCTACCTTTATAAAAAATTATTTTATGAAAGTGATCAGAACTATTTTATTTGGACTTTTAACTCTTAACTCTCTTGCACAAGAACAAGTGAACTACAAAATTGTGGTTGATGAACCACGTAAGATCAACAACTTTTCATGCAACATCGATCTCCTGCATATGGATGGAGGTGTTAGTAATATCGATGGTTTCAGTTTTAATTCAGGTGTATGGGGACATGCGATGTATAAACAGAGAATGGGGCTTGACTATACTTTTAGATATGGGATACTAACCTTTGGGAAATTTGCATCAGCAAATGCTAAGAACCATATCAATATACAAACGGGTGGCTTTTTCATTTTCCATCAAAACGATCCACTGGGAACTAACAGAGTAGCCCTAAAGAGCGAAAGTGGAGGAACAACAAGCGATGGGAGAGCCATTACCATTAATACTTATCTTACAGTTCCATCGCGTAAATGGAAATACAAAGCAGTACGCGGAGGGATCTATTTCAATAGATCAGGAGTGAGTATTGATAATCCTTTAGGTAAAGACAATTACTATAATTATTACATGCTTGGTGCTTACGGGGGAATATGTTTTGGAAGTGCGCGTCATGTAGAAATTCAAACTGATAAGTATGGTGCAAAAGGGGTTGTGTCGCATGTGAGAATTTGTTTGGATGCACTTATTACACCGATTAGCAATAAACCAACCGGTGTAAAGAATGCTATACCTGTTGGCGGGCGACTTTTAGTTCAGGCATTACCATCACTTCGTAAAAAAGACAGAAAGGGAAAATTAAGAACAGCAATGACTGCAGAATTTGAAGTAGGTTATAGAATGGTAGATGGAATATATATTGGAGGAACACTTTCTATTCCTATCAGCAGAAGTTTAAAAGTATTAATGGCTAAAGAAGAGGATCAAACACCAAAACGAACAACAGAATAAAATAATCAAAGGCAATTATGAAGATCAAATTACTAGCAATTGTATTATTTGCAACTAGGCTTTTTTCACAAGCAGGGTACGAAGTTGTGAGTCTTGGTTCAAACGTAAACAGTAATAATTACGAAATGGCACCATATATAACACCAGATGGAAAAAAGTTATTTATGGTAAAAGCAGATCATCCGGAAAATACCAAGTCGCCCGATTATCCTAATCAAGATATTTGGTTTTCAAAAAAAATGAGCGATGGTAATTGGGATAAAGCGCAACATTTGGGTTTTCCATTTAATACATCGCGTTATAGCAGTATCATAGGGCAATCATCGGACGGAAACGTAAGGTATATTAAAGGATATTATAGCAAAGGCGAGTATATTAAATCCGGATTTTCGGTAAGTTACTTAAAAACGGAGGGGTGGACAGATCCGAAAGGATTTGATGTACCTAAATATGCGAAAATGCAAAAGAGCAAAACAGTTTCTAATTCTATATCAGCATCGAATAATATTTTAGTGATGGCGTTCAGTGAAGATGAAAAGAAAGATGAGCACGATATTTACGTGTCTATTTATAAAGATGATGATTGGAGTAAGCCTTTAAAGTTGGGACCAAAGATCAATACAGAGAGTAGCGACGGAACACCATTTCTTGCCTCAGACAATGTAACATTATATTTCAGTAGCGACAGACCGGGCGGATATGGAAGTGCTGATATTTATATGAGTAAACGTTTGGATGATACTTGGCAAAATTGGACAGACCCAGTGAATCTTGGACCCCAAATAAATTCAAACGCTTGGGATGCCTATTTTACCATTCCTGCAGCGGGCGATTATTTTTATATGATAAAAGATGGTGATGTAGTAAAAATAAAGGCGAAGGAGGAACAAAAGCCAAACCCAGTTGTATTGGTAAGAGGAAATGTATTGAATGCAAAAACTAAAGAGCCACTTGGTGCTTCCATTAGTTATTTCGATCTTTCTACGGGAACTGAATCGGGAATAGCAACATCGAATCCAAAAACAGGCGAGTACATTATCATTCTTCCTTACGGAAAAAACTATTCGTTCAAAGCAACACAATCGGGGTTTTACTCTATTACAGAAAATATGAATCTGTTAAATGTATTGAGTTATAAAGAGATTAATAAGAATTTATTATTGTCTCCAATTGAAACGGGCCAAGTGATCCGCATTAACAATATTTTCTTTGAAACAGGCAAATCTATTTTAAAATCGGAATCATACTTTGAACTGGATAATTTGGTGAAATTATTAAATGATAATCCACTGATGGAGATCTTTATTGCAGGCCATACCGATAATGTAGGAAATGACGAATACAATAATAAACTAAGTAAGGACAGGGCTGCAGCGGTTGTTACCCATCTCACTTCAAAGGGAATTGCAGCACTGCGTTTAACCTGTGATGGATTTGGTAAAGTCAAACCTGTGGCCGATAACGCGAGAGAGGAGGGTAAGGCTTTAAACAGACGTGTTGAGTTTACCATCATTAAAAAGTAAAATTTATTTAATACATTAGTGTCTTCATGATAAAGATAGCCGTTGTTGATGATATAAAGAATGTGAGACAAACAGTTGTGAGTAAGATACAATTGTCAAAAGACATGGAGGTTATTTTTGAAGCAAAAAATGGAAAAGAGATCTTGCATGAGGTAATGAAGGGGCTAAAGCCTGATGTGATTATTATGGATATTGAGATGCCGGAGATGGATGGTATTGAAGCTACACAAAAGATCATGGCAAAATATCCAGACATTAAAATTTTAATGTGCACCGTATTTGATGATGATACCAATTTATTTAATGCTATTTGTGCCGGAGCAAAGGGATATTTGATGAAGGATGAAAAGCCAGAACGTATTCATCGTGCTATATTTGAAGCCATAGAAGGTGGAAGTGCAATGAGCCCCTTGATCGCACTAAAGGCTTTAGGCCTTATTAAGCGATCCACACCAATTATCAAGAAAGAAATTCCGGTGGAACATAATTTAACTGTACGCGAACTCGAAATGTTAGAACAAATTGCTTCGGGTCTTAGCTACGAGCAGGTTGCCGATAACAAAGGCATAAGCTATGGAACTGTGCGAAAGCATTTGGAAAATGTGTACCGAAAATTGGATGTGCATAACAAACTTGAAGCTGTTAATAAAGCAAAACATCAGGGTTTGATATAAGTGCGCTTTCTTTTAATTTTGAACATGCGATTAAAACTGATCATTCTACTTTTTTCTTTATTTTCAAACAACCTTGTCTATTCACAGAACATCGATTCGATGATAGCTGTATTACCTAAACTAAAGGGTAAAGAAAAAGCTCAGGCTTTAGACGATATAGGATATTTTTATTCTACCAGCCAAATCGATAAAGCCATTTATTATGGAAATCTCTCAGTGAAGGAAGCTTTTACATTAAAGGATTCGTCGCTTATATCTTCCTGCATGAACGACCTGAGTTTGAGTTATTATTACAAAGGAAATTTTGATAGCTGTATTTATTTGGCAGAGAAAGCTTATGGAATGCGATTAAAACTTGGCGAGACAAGGAATGCCGGTGCAAGTATAAGTAAAGCTGCCATTGCGTATTATGAAAAGGGCAAGTATGAAGTGGCGATGGAAAAGAATTTAATAGCGGTTGAGCTTTTTAAAAAGGCCGGTTCGGTTATTGAAGCTGCCAAGTTGCAAAACAATATGGGCGCCATTTACGAGCGAAATAATCAGTTAGATAAAGCAATGGATATGTATTATAATTCTTCACAGTTTGCTTTAAAGGCAGGAGATTATGAAGGATACACTACTGCAAAATGTAATTATGGCATTATTTTAAAGAAAAAAGGCAAAGTGGTTGAATCTATTAAATTGTATAAGCAATTATTAGATACATGTAAGAAATTTTGTAGGGAGGAATATCTATCAATGATATACCAGCAATTAGGTGTATCTGAACGAGAACTTGGCAATACTGCAGTTGGTTTGAAGTATTATATTCAAGCAAAGGAAATATACGATCGCATAGGTTCTTTAGGAGGTTCTTCTATAATAAATGTAAATATTGGTAATTGTTATGTAGACCTAAGGCAATTGGAAAGAGCAGAAGAATTTTTGCAATTGGGTTTAAAGCAGTCTAAAGAGATCAAGAGTTGGCTTTGGGAAAGAAACGCTTACTTGGGTTTATATAAATTAGAAAGCTTTAAGGGTGATTACAAAAAAGCAAATGAATATTTGGAGTATTATCAGCAAGTAGATGATAGTTTGTACAATGAAGAGATGCAAAATAAATTAGGCACCCTACAAACTATGTATGATGTTGCTGAGAAGGAAAACACTATTTTAAATCAAAAGGTTATTATTTCACAAGCAGAATTGGATATTTCAAAAAGAAACACTCAATTATTGATCCTTACGGGTATTTTAGTATTGTTGGTATTGATCGGTGCTTTTGTATTTCAGCGTAATAAAATTAAACGCAAAGAGGAGGAAGTAAATTTTCAGAAGAAAGTTCAAGACGAACGAACTCGTATTTCTCGGGATCTGCACGACAATATGGGCGCAGAGTTAACCATCATAAGCTCTCAATTGGACATTAAAGCAAGTGGAATTACAAATAAAAATGATCAAACTGATATCGAGCATATTTCTGATCAAGTAAGAAAGGCGTCTGCTTTAATGCGAGATACAATTTGGACGGTGAGTACCGAGCAAATATCCATTGAGCAATTAGGATTGAAAATAAAGGAATTTGCTGAAAGAACATTTTCTCCAAAGAAAATTAAAGTGCATTTTGAAAACACAAACCTTCAGTGGAATTTATCTCCCGAGCATACTTTAAATTTGTATCGGATCTGCCAGGAGGTAATTAATAATGCATTTAAACATTCACAATGCAAGAGTTTTTATATAAATATCTTGCCAGATAATGAATTAGCTATAGAGTTAAGAGATGATGGTTTAGGTTTTGTGTTTTCGGAGATAGATAAGGGCTATGGCTTGGATAACTTGAACGCACGTGCGGCTGCGATGAATGCAAAACTTGAAACAATTTCCGAAAAGGATAAAGGAACAAGCTACAAGATAATTTTGAATAAAGACACTTTTTGGATTAGCTAAACCCAATTAATCTCTTTCTTTAAAAGAGATAAAGTCTTTTCCTCTTCCGTTCCAACTTCAGCTTTATGATCATATTCCCACGAAGCAAATTTAGGCAAGCTCATTAAAATGGATTCAATTCTTCCGTTTGATTCCAGGCCAAATTTTGTGCCTTTGTCGTAAATTAGATTAAACTCCACATATCGTCCTCTTCTTAGAAGCTGCCATTGTTTATTTTGTTCGCTAAAATTTTTGTCTTTATTGCGTTTGATAAGTTCGGTGTAAATTCCTGCAAAACTACTTCCTACATCTTTCCAAAATGCGAGGTTCTTTTCAAAACTCATTTCAGCGTTTTCATTCAAGCGATCAAAAAATACGCCGCCAATACCTCGTGTTTCTTTTCTGTGAGTTATAAAAAAATAGTCATCGGCCCATTTTTTGAATTGAGGATAATAAGTAGAGTGATGTTTATCGCAAACTTTTTTTAATTCAGAATGAAAAAATTTGGCATCTGCATCATTTACATAATGTGGCGTAAGGTCAATTCCGCCTCCTAACCATTTTGTTCCGTTGCCGGCTTGGCCTGCAGTCGGGTTCATTTCAAAATAACGTACATTCATATGGATGATAGGAACCATAGGACTTACAGGATGTATCACAATAGAAACGCCTGTTGCATAAAATTTCGGTTTTACGGTTTTTTCGGCTACAACAGAGTGCTGCCCTTCTTTAAATAAAAAATCAGGCGCATCGCCGTGAACAGCGCTATACATTACACCACCTTTTTCTATCACTGAACCGTTTTGAATTACTCTGGAAATACCGCCTCCGCCTTCTTCTCTTGTCCAATTCTCAACTGAAAATTTAGCTTTACCATCGGCTTTTTCCAAAGCATCACAAATGTTTGTTTGAAGTTGTTTGAGCCAATCAGAAATATGTTCTTTGCTTATTTCCATCCTGTTTCTACAAGTTGGTAATTGGCGTATTTAAAGATATAAACCCCGTTGTTGTCAAACCCTGTTGAGTTATCAGGCCGAGTGAATTTAAAGCGTAGATAACTAGTTTCGGAAGGTAATTCGTTGAGGCGGAAAATAAAATCTGCCCCATGATCGCGTAAATTATTTAAGTAGTACATGCCAATATCAAATCCTATAAAATAAAATTTACCCGGATAAGTGTTTTGTTTTTCCCAGTATTTGGAAATGATGGATTGGTAGGCTTTTGTGTTGGTAAGATTATTTGCAGATGGAAACGTGTAATTCAATTGGTTAAGATATTCCTGATCGATGTTATCGAACGAAGTTGATGTTTCTTCGAATCCGCACAGTGTAATATCTTTTTTATCGGCAAATAATGCTAATTGTGTTGTAAAATCTGTAATGAGTATTTGATTTGAGCTTAACGAAACAACAACATTCTTTATCCCTGCTTCGTGATTAGCTTTTATCCCAGCTATGCCGCGCACTGTAGATAAAGTGTCTTTTAAAGCATAACCTAGCTTGCGTGCTTTCTCGTTGTAATATTGTTTAAACGCCTTTGCAAATCCTATTTCTTTTGCGTCTTTTTCTGAAGCAATATTTAACAACACTCTTGCTTTTTTTGGTTTAAGCGAGTCGAGAATATAATCCGCTAATGCTTCAACCATGGTATATTGTGATGGATTTGTTTTAGAAGCATAAATATTTTCGTACAAGAATTTATTTTGTTGGGTGATCGGTGAAACAATTGGGATATTCAATTCTTTAGCTTTTACCGAAATGGTTTTAAAGCCATTGGCATACATTGGTCCAAAAATAAAATCGGTTTGCTTTTTATCTAAGCTACTAGTAATGTTTACCATGTTTAACGAATCTTTATCGTCAAGGTCATGAAGCTCTAAGTTTATTTTAAAATCTTTTGAGGAAAGTGAATCAACAGCTTGTTTAAATCCTAAGTAGAAATCAATCGCCAAAGAGCTGATTTGAGGAAAACTCATATTTGCTTTTAAAAGAGCCGACGAATTGATAAGATCGAGTTGATCTAGTTTAAATGGAAGTATCAAAGCAAGATTGTAGGCGTTTTTCTTTGGAAAATTAATTTTTAAAGGAAACGTATCGGCTATTGGTTTTACAGTATTTGTTGCATCAGCTAATGCTTTTATAGGAGACCTTTCGCCAATGGCAACCAATTGCCCTTCTTTTAATCCGGCTTTAGAACCTGGATTAAGTTTTTCAAAATAGTCTGCCGAAAGATTGAACTTTTTGGTTATCGCATAAACGGTTTCTCCTTTTGCAACTTTGTAAGTTGAATATTTGAGTGTATCAACTATGTATGCTGCGCGCGGTGTTGTAGAAACTGTAGACGTTGTTGTATTTGCATTATTAAAGTGTGCTGTTTCGCCAGCAAAAGGGATTTTAATTTCCTGGCCTGCTTTGGTTCCTTGTTTTAATTCGGGATTCTCGGCGTAAAGGTCATCTAATTTTATGTTATAAAGTTTGGTAATTGAGTAGAGGCTCTGGCCTTTATCTAATTTATGTAAGTAGTATTTTTTACCATTAATGGTTTGAATATTACTCGACTTTGTTTGCGAAAATAATGTAAGGCTCAAACATAATAAAGCAACGGAAAGAAAATATTTTGGATTATACTTCAAATTAAATACAGATTAGTAATTCATTATTATTTTATTCCCACTCAATAGTTGCAGGTGGTTTTGAACTGATATCATACACCACACGGTTAACTCCTTTTACTTTGTTGATGATCTCGTTACTCATTTTCGCGAGGAACTCATACGGTAAATGACACCAGTCTGCTGTCATGCCATCTGTGCTTGATACTGCGCGCAGTGCAACTACATTTTCATAGGTTCTTTCATCACCCATTACTCCAACACTTTGAACATTTAGTAACATCGCACCTGCTTGCCACACCTCGTTATATAAATTGTGAGTTTTTAAACCTTCAATAAAAATATGATCAACATCCTGAAGAACCTGCACTTTTTTCTCGGTGATATCACCAAGGATGCGGATCGCTAAACCCGGACCAGGGAATGGATGACGATTTAAAATGTTTGGGTCGAGTCCTAATTCTTTTCCAACTCTACGTACTTCATCTTTAAATAAACTGCGTAGCGGTTCAACCACTTTTAATTTCATGTAATCAGGCAAGCCACCAACATTGTGATGCGATTTAATAGTAGCCGAAGGTCCTTTTACACTTAAGCTTTCAATAACATCAGGATAAATTGTTCCTTGCCCTAACCATTTGGCGTCTTTATCTAACTTTGATTCAACATCAAACACGTCGATAAATACTTTACCAATAGCTTTTCTTTTTTGTTCAGGATCTGAAATGCCATTAAGCGCTTTGTAAAATTGATCTTTTGCATTTATGCCTTTTACATTCAAGCCCATATGCTTGTATGAGTCCAAAACATTTTCAAACTCGTTTTTACGAAGCAAGCCGTTATCTACAAAAATGCAATGTAAATTCTTTCCAACAGCTTTGTGCAATAGCATAGCGGCCACACTACTGTCAACACCCCCACTTAAACCAAGTATCACCTTATCATTATCTAATTGTTTTTTAAGATCAGAAATGGTGTTATCAATGAACGAAGCCGGAGTCCAATTGCCTGAACAGCCACAAAGGGAATAAACAAAATTCTTTAGTAATTGAGTTCCTTCTAAACTGTGATAAACTTCCGGATGAAATTGAATGCCATAGGTTGTTTCATTTTCGATTTTAAATGCGGCAACTTTTACATCGTGAGTACTTGCAATGGTTTTATAAGATGTTGGTACAGTTAAAATTGTATCGGCATGACTCATCCAAACTTGAGAATCTTGTGAAATGGAAGTAAGTAGTGGACTTGAATTATCAGCGAAGGTTAAATTGGCGCGGCCATATTCGCGGTGACTTGATTTTCCAACTTCACCACCATAAAAATGTGCAAGATATTGTGCGCCGTAACAAACGCCAAGTAAAGGAAGCTTTCCTTTAATGTTTGAAAGATCGGGCTTTAAGGGTTCTTCTTCTCTAACCGAGTGAGGGCTTCCGCTAAGGATCACACCTTTTATATTGGCATCAATAGTTGGTATTTTGTTGTAAGGATGGATCTCGCAATAAACATTTAATTCGCGTAATCGGCGGGCAATGAGTTGTGTGTACTGTGAACCAAAGTCAAGGATCAAAATTTGCTCGTTATTCATCCCTCAAAAATACAATTAATTTTATGCTTGAAATGCAATAAATATGCCATGTGAGGAGATATTAATATTTTTTTGCAGAAAGTAAAAAATAGCTATATTTGCACTCTCATTTTTGAGAACGCTAAACTCCTGGGCCTTAGGCCTAGAGTAAATCGGGGTGTAGCGTAGCCCGGTATCGCGCCTCGTTTGGGACGAGGAGGTCGTCAGTTCGAATCTGGCCACCCCGACTTAAAAAGGCCTTGAACATAACAGTTTAAGGCCTTTTGTATTTTAGAAAAAATGTATTTTGTTTATATTATTTATTCGGCAAAATTTGACAAATTTTATATTGGTCAAACTAATGATTTCCAAGCGCGCATTCTCAGGCATAATAATGGTTACGAAGGTTTTACCAAACCATTTCACCCTTGGGAAAAAATCTTTGGTTATTAAAAAATCAACCAGGTCTGAAGCGATGGAATTGGAAAAGAAAGTGAAAAACCTTTCAAAAATCCGATTGAAAAATTTTATAGAAAAGTATAAGGAGTAATGGTCAGTCGAGACGATTTTTTTCGGTAGAAAAAAATGTCTCGATGCAGACAATCGCTTTTCGCGATTCGTCTGCATTCGAATCTGGCCACCCCGACAAATAAAAGGACCGAATTTTCGCTTAGCGAAAAAAGGGACTTTTATTTACGACGCCTCCCCTTTCCAGATCAGCTTTCATTTGCAGGAGCTTAAGCGAAGGCAGTGAAAGCTAATCTCATCCTAAACTAAATAGTTCTCCCAAAAAGCTGAATCTGGTTAATAAACCTTAAATTTGAAACATGGTAGCCGAAATTATAATACCTCTTTTATCGTTGATCTCTCTTGAAATTATTTTAGGGATAGACAATGTAATTTTCATTTCAGTTCTGTCAGATAAATTACCGGCTGCGCAAAGGGATAAGTTACGTTATTGGGGGCTGGGTCTAGCTATGCTTATTCGCCTTGCTTTATTGGCTGTTATTTCGTGGATATTAAAATTAGATCAGGTGTTGTTTACGGTGTTGGATATTGGTATTTCCGGAAAAGGCTTGATATTGCTTGCGGGAGGTTTGTTTTTGTTATATAAAAGTTCGAGTGAGATACTTCATAAAACGGAAAATTCAGACGATGATGGGGTAAAAATACCTGCAAAAACCAGTTTCAAAAATTTGTTAATTGAGGTCATTCTTCTCGATCTGGTTTTTTCCATCGATTCTATCATTACAGCCGTTGGTATGGTTCAGGAATTGTGGATCATGTATGTTGCTGTAATAGTTACGGTTATTATTATGCTTATGGCATCCGGACCCATTGGTAAATTCATTCAAAAACATCCTTCATTTAAAATTTTGGCACTTTGTTTTTTAATGATGATAGGCGTTACCCTGATAGCAGAGGGTTTACTATTCAAGATTCCTAAGGGCTATATTTATTTTTCAATGGCCTTTGCCTTTGTTGTAGATTTTATTCAACTTAAAAGGTTAGGTAATAAATAGTTTTCATGTTAGTATTCCTTTGTTTTTAATTTTATTTGTACTTGCTCAAAAAGCGCATTCATGAAACCAAAATCTAGTATTACGCCATTTACCGGATATCAAAAATTTATTGTTGCTGTTTTAGCTTTTATAAATTTTACCGTGGTGCTTGATTTTATGATCCTTTCTCCGTTAGGAGATATTTTAATGAAGTCGCTGGAGATGACCCCATCCGAATTTGCGTATGTAGTTTCTTCGTATGCTATTAGTGCTTGGTTATCGGGCATAGCCGCTGCAGGATTTGCCGACAGATTTGATCGTAAAAAAATATTGATCTTTTTTTATGTAGGATTTGTTATTGGAACTTTATTCTGTGGTATTGCTAATACTCACTATACATTATTGGCGGCAAGAATTGTTACCGGATTATTTGGCGGAGTGATATCTTCCATTGCAATGGCTATTGTAACAGATATTTTTCAAATGGATCAACGTGGACGAGTAATGGGAACTATTCAAATGGCATTTGCTGCTAGTCAGGTTCTTGGAATTCCGATCGCACTTTTTCTTGCTACTAAATGGGATTGGCATGTTGCATTTATAATGATAGTGGTGATTGCGGTTTTGGTTGGAATTGTGATGGTCATAAAAATGAAACCGGTAACCGCGCATTTAAAACTTCAATCAGATAAAAGTGCTTTCACACATTTATGGCACACGGCAAGAAATCGTAATTATCAAGTAGGATTTTTGTCAACAGCAATGTTGTCTATAGGAGGTTTTATGTTAATGCCTTTCGGAAGTGCTTTTTTGGTGAATAATATTGGCATTTCTCAAGAGCAAATACCTTGGGTGTTTATGTTCACCGGAATTTCTTCGGTGATAGTTATGCCAATTATCGGTCGTTTAAGTGATAGAGTTGATAAATTCAAATTATTCACCTTTGGATCATTGTCGGCGCTTGTTATGGTTATTGTTTACACAAATATTTCGGTAATGCCTTTGTGGGAAGTGATTTCGTTAAATGTATTATTATTTATGGGAATCATGAGTAGAATTGTTCCTTCTACCATCTTAACAACGGCAATTCCTGAAATGAAAGATAGGGGTGCTTTTATGAGTATCAACACATCTTTGCAATATATGGCGGGCGGAATTTCGGCTATTATAGCAGGGCAAATTGTACATCAGGAAACCAAAACAAGTCCTATTGAAAACTACGATATATTAGGATATGTAGTGGCTTTTGTGATTCTTATTTGCATCTATTTTATGTATCGAGTAAGTAAGGTTGTAAAAAATAAAGCTGAGCAAGTTCCGATAAATTTGTAGCTGGGATCAGAGCAAACTTAGAACTATTTCTCAAACTCAGTAATCATTTTTTTCCAATCTTCAGGAAGTAAAATGCTTTCGTGAGTAATGTAATTCATAGCAACAAGGATCCCAATTCCGTTGGCGCATTCAACTAGCCCTTCGTTGGTTTTTTTCAAAACACAATTCTTTAAAGTGAGACTTTTATTACCAAGTTCGGTAACTTTTGTATAACAAAATATTTGATCTTCTAAATGAATAGGATGTAGGTGGTTGATCTCGTTGCGAGCTAACACAAAACCTTGTTTATCCCAATCATTTCTTCCTTTAAATACGGTGTCAAAATAATTCACACGCGCTGTTTCAAAATAATTCAAGTAACATGCGTTATTCACATGATTGATCTTGTCAATATCACTAAAGCGAATTTGAATGGGAATAGAATGTTTATAGTCTTCAAATTCTGTCATTAGATATTTCTGTTTAGCAGCGCCAATGAAAAATTTTCTAGCACTTTTAATTTTGTTCTATCCGCATTTACTTTCAAAAGGTGATCGATAGCAATTTTTGTGTGCTTATCCGCTTCCGCTTCACACAAGGCTTTCACGCCTAGTTCATTAAAAATGGCTAATACGCTCGGAATTTTTTTATCAGCATCACCTTTCTTTTTACTCATTAATTCATTCAGTTTCTTAACTTGCTCTGCATTTGAAACTTCAAGCGCTTTTAATACTAAAAAAGTTTTTTTATTTGCAATAATGTCGCCTCCAATTTGTTTTCCAAAACTTTTTTCGTCTGTTGAATATGCATCCAATGTATCGTCTAATAGCTGAAATGCAATACCTAAATGTTTTCCAAATTCGTAAATATGTTCTTGATCAAGACTGCTTGCTCCTGCATTAATAGCGCCCATTTGTAAGCTGCACCCAAGGAGAACGGCTGTTTTTTTGGTGATCATTTGAATGTAGTCGTTAGCAGTAATTGAGTTTTCATTTTCAAAATTCATATCTAATTGTTGGCCTTCACAAACTTCAATACTTGTTTTTGAGAAAATTGAAAATAATTGCGCGAATTCTTTGGCTTCGTAATTTTTTAAAACTTCAAATGCTTTTACCAACATCACATCACCACTTAAAATGGCGATGTTGGTATTCCATTTTGTATGCACGGTTGGTTTGTTTCGGCGTAAAGGCGCTTCATCCAAAATATCATCGTGTATCAACGAAAAATTATGGAATAGCTCAACGCACAATGCGGAGTTCAATGCACTCGAAGGATCTTTTCCAAACAGGTCGCAGGAGATCAGCGCTAGTAAAGGTCTTAAGCGTTTTCCACCCAACGATAAAATATAATGCTCCGGCTCGTAAAGTTCCCTTGGCGAACGTAAATTAACATCAGTTTTATAGTTTTCGAGATGCGAATTGAAAAGCTGAAGATGTGTTTCAAATGAATTCACCGGAACTAATCTGCTTGTTTTGCAAGATCCAATAAATAATTTCCGTAGCCGCTTTTTGTAAGTGGTTGTGCTATCTTGATCAGTTGCTCTTTGTTAATGTATTTCATTTTAAAAGCAACTTCTTCAATGCAGCCAATTTTTTGTCCTTGTCTTTCTTCAATTACTTGAACAAATTGGCCGGCTTGCATTAACGAAGCAAAAGTTCCTGTATCCAACCATGCCGTTCCTCTGTCCATAATGCTAACTTTTAATTTTCCATGCTTCAAATATTCTTTGTTCACATCGGTAATTTCATATTCACCACGCGGACTAGGTTTTAAATTTTTGGCGATCTCCACTACAGAGTTATCGTAAAAATATAGTCCCGGCACAGCGTAATTACTTTTGGGAATTTTTGGTTTTTCCTCAATAGAAAGTGCTTTAAATTGTTTGTCAAATTCAACAACACCGTAACGTTCAGGGTCGCTCACATGATATGCAAACACAACTCCACCATTAGGGTCGTTGATGGTTTGCAACATGCGTCCTAAACCAACACCGTAAAAAATATTATCGCCTAGGATCAAAGCAACTTTATCTTTCCCTATAAATTGTTCTCCTAATACAAATGCTTGTGCAAGTCCGTTCGGCACCTCTTGAACTTTATAAGAAAATTTACAACCCATCTCTTCGCCGCTTCCTAGTAACTTCTCAAAGTTTGGTAGGTCGTGGGGTGTAGAGATGATCAAAATTTCTTTTATGCCTGCCATCATCAAAACAGATAATGGATAATAGATCATTGGTTTATCATAAATTGGCATCATTTGCTTACTCATTGCAAGCGTTAATGGGTGTAAACGTGTTCCTGATCCTCCTGCTAGAATTATTCCTTTCATTAGATTTTTGTTTTAAAAGATTTCTAAATTAAGGATAATTTTTTTGTAGTACTTAACTATTGAAAAACGGAGCTTTTAAACTTCCTTTCAAAAATCACTGAAAATGCAAGGGAAAGCGTTAAAATTACTGATAAAAAAGCGTCAAAAAAGCCGCCGTTAAATAACCCAAAAGCATTATTCACCAATTTTTAAGGCTAATTCAATCAATGATTTTACTTAAATACCTGATGATCAATGCTATAATATAATAAAATAAATAAAGTTATTCATCTATAAAAGTTATATATTAATCTAAATTTAATAGGGTTTAGGACATAAAATTTTAACTTTATTGGGTCTAAAACACTTGAAAAAGAGCCTATTACATATATTTTTGTTTTTCGGTATTTTTTGTACATCTCAATTGTATTCCCAAGCGCCTGATTGGAGTTGGTTGCGTGATGAAACTGCAGGCGGAACTGAATATGTTAATGATGTTGCCTATTCTTCTTTTACAGATAGCGTTTACGTTTGTGGTTTTTTAAATACGAGTTTAACTCCTCTTTTATCTTGGCCGCAAGGAAACTCTATTGGTAGTGGTGATGCATTTTTCACCAAGCTATTCAAAAATTCACCTGGTGGTGTTGGTCCTGTAAGAGTTGTAGGATCAAATGGTATTGTTGAAGAAGCCCTTGCAATTGCAGTTGATGATTCCAATGGCGACATTTATATAACAGGTCGGTATAATGGATTAACTGATTTTAATCCGGCTGCCGGAATTAATACAAGAGGAACTCTAGGAGGGCAAGATGCATTTCTTGCAAAGTATAATCGATATGGAGTTTATATATGGGCTGTTAACATTGGTGGTGGTAGTACCGATGGCGGACAGGAACTTTTTGTTGACGCATCTGGTGTTTACGTTACAGGATTAGTAAGTGGAATGGCAACAGGAATTACGTTTAGCACAACGGGACTTCCTGCTACAGCAATTGTTAAGGCTTCTGCATCAACAGGTACAGATTTTTATATTGCAAAATACACAACAGGTGGTGTTCCGGTTTGGGCCTCTATCTCTACAGGTGCAGGTAGTTCTGCTGATGGTGGCTATGGAATTACGGCTGATGGAACTAATGTTTATGCCATAGGAGATTATGCAAGTTTAGCTTTGGCCGTAATAGATGCTGGGAATGTAAACTTTGCAAACCTCCCAATATCAGGTTCTAGTGATATTGCAGTTATTGCTTTGAACAAAACAACAGGAGCCGGTGTTTGGGCAAATAGAATTTCCTCTACCGGAGCCGATATTGGACGAGGAATTATTTCGGATGGTACGGATATTTATATCACTGGAGGTGTAAACACTAATGTAAGTTTTATAAGCACCGGCCCGTCAACATTTACAACTGTTACTACATCAAGTCAGGATATGTTTGTAGCGAAATTAAATAATGCCGGAGTGTTTCAATGGGTGGATCGAGAAACTGGTAATGGTACGACAGAGTATGGTAAATCACTTGCGCTTGTATCTGGAAAGTTATTTGTTACAGGACCATTTAACTCAACTGCTGCTTTACCGCTGTTAACGCTCGTAACCGCTGGTGGAACTGATGTTTTTCTTGCATCCTACCTTACCAATGGGCAATTCATTTACTCAACGAAAGCCGGTGGTTTAAATGCAGATCAGGGAACGGGAGTTGCCGTAGACAATAATGCGGATGCATACGTGGGTGGTGATCACAGGGGCGGTGCAGGAGGTGCTGTTTTTACGCCTTTCGCTACTGGTTTAGGGACCACCAGAAATTGCTATGTTGCTAAATGTGGTTGTGGTTTAAATCTTACCATTCCTACAGCAGGTTCTGATCAAACTGTGTGTGCTACAACAGCTAACTTGGCCGGAAATATTATCTCTATTGGTGCAGGTACTTGGTCTTTACAATCTGGTGCCGGAGTGATAACAACACCCGGCTCACCCAATTCAGGAATTACCGGATTAGGTGTTGGTGTAAATACTTTCGTTTGGACAAATGCAAGTGTAGGTTGTACATCGCTTTCGGATGCTGTGCTGATCACACGTCATAATTTTCCAACAACCTCAGTAGCGGGAATAAATCAAACAGTATGTGCAACAACTTCAAACATGACTGGGAATGTTCCAGCTGTTGGAAACGGGACATGGAGTTTAGTATCAGGTGCAGGAACGATCACATTGCCAAACTTAGCAACCACGGGTATTACTGCACTTGGTGTTGGTGTAAATGTATTTCAATGGAGCATTGGAAATCTGAGTTGTCCTAACTCAACTTCTACTATGTCGATCCAGCGCGATCAACCACCAACAAGTTCAGTAGCGGGATCAAATCAAACTGTATGTGCAACAACAGCAAACATGGCAGGTAACACTCCTGCTATTGGAACCGGAACCTGGAGTTTAATTTCAGGTGCAGGAACTATTACATCACCTAATTCTCCAATTACCGGAATTACTGCATTAGGTGTTGGTGTAAATGTTTTCCAGTGGACGATTGGCAATGGTATTTGCGCATCATCAAGCACAACAATGTCTATTAAACGAGATGATTTTCCAACAACGTCTATTGCCGGTCCAAGTCAAACCGTGTGCGCAACTACTGCAACATTAGCAGCTAACACACCGGTTGTTGGGGCAGGTGCTTGGAATGTTTTCAGCGGACCAGGATTTGTAAGCGCTCCATCATTACCAAACTCAGGTGTGGTTAGCCTTGGATTAGGATCAAATGTTTTTGAATGGGTGATTAGCAATGGTGTTTGTCCCATATCTACATCAACAGTTGAGATCTATCAAGATACAAATCCAACTGCATCAAATGCAGGACCATCTCAAAGCATTTGCGCAATTACCAATGCAACTATGGCAGGTAATGTTCCAGCAATTGGAACCGGAACTTGGACATTAGTTTCAGGATCTGGATTGATCACTTCACCAAATTCTCCAATATCCGGTATCACTTCAATTGGTATTGGTACAAATGTTTTTCAATGGGCAATTGGTAATGGTGTTTGTCCGGTCTCAACATCAACCATGGCCATCACAAGATTTATTCCTCCTTCAGCTTCTATTGCCGGCGCCAACCAAACCGTATGTGCCACGGTTGCAACCATGAATGGAAATACGCCTGCAATTGGAACAGGAAGTTGGACATTAATTTCCGGTGCAGGAACAATTACA
>JAWXAS010000006.1:0-24027 GCA_034439635.1 Bacteroidota bacterium
CTATACTAATTTAAAAAACTTAATCATGAAGAAAAATTTACTTTACTTGTTTATTTTAATGAGTGCATCCTTTGCAAAGGCTCAGGTTGGCAATTCACTTAGCTTTGACGGCACTAACGATAACATCCGTCGCGGTGTTGTAAGTGTACAAAACACAGCCGTAACTTACGAAGCACGTATCAGGGCTGCTGCTGCATCTGCAGGAAACAAATACATTATGTATAATGGAACTAATGGTACTAATGGTTTTGGCCTTTATTTGCAAGCAAGCACAAATACAGTTGTTGTTAAAGTTGGTGCTTCTGTGTACACAAGTTCATATGTTGTTCCAACAGGTTCTTTAACCTTGTTAAGCATTGTATTTACCGGATTAAGCGCAACAAGCGGATTGCAGGTTTACGCAAATGGTACAATAGTACATAACTTTTTCACTCCACCGGCAACAGCACCAAGTGGTAGTTTTGCCATTGGGAGTGATGATGTGGGTGCAAACTTTTTTGGTGGTGAAATTGACGAAGTGCGTTACTGGAACAGAATTGTGTGCGCTTCTGAGATCTTACATCGTTCAACTTGCCAAGCAAATGGCAACGAACCAATGTTAGTGGCATGCTATAATTTTAATCAAGGAGTAGGTGTTGCAAATAATGCAACCGTAACAACATTAATGGATAGTTCACCTTCTAATTACACAGCAACTTTAACTGGTTTTGCTTTAACTGGAGTATCATCAAATTGGCTTACTATTGCCGGTGCATTTTCAAGCAATTGTACAATGGCTCCTGCTACCGTTACAATTGCTCCTGCAGGTGGAACTGTAACAACATGTTCGGGAAGTCCGATCAATTTAATTGGTTCGGGGGCTACAACATACACTTGGAATACCTCTCAAACCGGCGCAACCCTTGCTCTTACGCCAAGCGCTACGGTTCAATATTCGGTTTTAGCGCAATCAGGTTTTTGTTATGGAATGGGTTTAAAAACAGTTTCTGTAAATCCAAAACCAACAGTTGGTGTTAGTTCATCAACAGCCATGCTTTGTGTTGGTTCATCTGCAACTTTAACCTCAACCGGTGCAACTACTTATACATGGATGCCTACAGGTACGGGATCAAACATTGTTGTTTCTCCAACAACCACCTCAACCTATACAGTTATTGGAACGGATGTAAATACGTGTACAAACATTGCAGTAATAACACAGAGCACTATGATTTGTCCGGTAGGCATTATGCAATTAACCAATAACGTAGGCTTGAGTATTTATCCAAATCCAGCAAACGGAATATTCACAATTGCTATTACGAATTCATCACAAAACACAAAACTTGAAATTTATAACGCTATTGGGCAATTGGTTTTAAGCGAGGATGTAAAGGATCATTTGAAGATAAACATCGAACAAATACCAAACGGTGTTTACATTGTAAGATTGAAAGAAAACAATGCAGTTATTAAAACTACAAAATTGATTAAGGAATAACTTTGATCTTTATAAAAGTAGAACCGCTAGAGAAATCTAGCGGTTTTATTATTTCTTCCCGGCCACACATTCAATAAGATCATCTTGTTGAAGATACTTATTGGCAAGATCACGTAATTGATTAGCTGTGACGTTATTTATGGCGGCAAAATACTTGTCGTAGTAGTCGTAAGTTAAACCATATTGCCAAATACCTTTAAATTTATCGGCTAATGCAAAAGGTCCGTCAACACTTCGTAAAAACTGACCAAGAATATAATTTTTTACTGTGGTAAGTTCTTCCGGTTTCACCACATCATCGCGAAGTAATTTTACTTCTTTATAAATTTCATCTAAAGCTTTTTGTGTTACATCTGCGCCAACTTCGGTGCTGATGTAAAAATATCCTCCGTTAACTAGTGAAGCTAATCCCGATCCAATACCATAGGTATAGCCTTTGTCTTCACGAATATTTGCCATCAATCGCGAACCAAAATAACCACCCAAGATGGTATTCAATACCTGAAAGTGAAAATAATCGGAATGTGTTTTATTGAACATAACTCTTCCAACCCTTATAGCAGATTGAATGGCATCATCTTTTAAGAGTAAATGCTGCTTTTGTTTGGTTGTATCAACTTTCTCATTCATTATCACAAGCTTGTTCTCTACATTTCCCCAATCAGCAGTGCCAAATAATTTATCTAATTGCTTAGGTAATTCTTTAGGAACACAGCCGGAAACTATAATGGTGCAGTTCTTTGAATTGTAATGTGACTTAAAGAAATCTTTAATGATGTCAGTATTGATTCTTTCAAAATCACCATCTTTTACATCAGCGCCATAAGGGTGTTTTTCTCCAAATAATAATTCGCTAAATCTTCTACGCGCCAAAACACTTACTTTTTGTGAATTGATCAAATGCTTTTGTTTTTTATTATTGATGTAAATGTCAAACTCATCTTTTGGAAAAGTAGGGGAATGTAAAATGTCCTGAATTACTTCAATGGTTTCGTTGAAATACTTATTTAAGGTATAAAGGGTGATGCTGGCATAGTCTTGTCCTGTTTCTAATTCTAAAAATCCCCCGTAATAATCAATGCGTTCGGAAATTTGATTAGCAGTATATTTTGAGGATCCGGTTTCAATTAAATTATTGGTGCAAGATGCGATCAGTGGATGCGCTTGATAATACATTCCTGCTTTGAACATAAATTCAAGTTTTACCAATTCCTGCGAGCCCGAATTAATGGTATAAATGTTTATGCCATTACTCAATTGGCTTATTTCCGGTTGTGGAATATTTATATGTTCGATGGCATGAAATGCCGGTGCCGTTGTTCTGTTTAGCATAGGTTAAAAATAAATGGGTGCTATATAATTTATGCCCTTACCATAAAGCTGATAAAGCTTAATGGAGGTAAAGGTAATATCTATTTCCTCTTGTTTGATATTCCACAAAAATACTTTAAAACATTTGTATTGTTTTGGCAGGGGAGGGGTAATTACCGAGTAAACGTATCCTTTCGTATTGTCACCTGCCTCGCCGGTAGGCAGGTAGTCTTTTTTGATCCAATTTAGCGAGGACCGTTTAAAACAAAATGTACTACCATCCATATTGTCTATTTGCACTACAAGCCATGCTTCAAAAGGCACAGGAACTTTGCCCGTTTTAAAGATAAAATCAACTCGTATTGGATTTTTATTAGGTAAAAGATGATTATTAGTATCGTTCAGCATTTCATAAAACTCACCATTTCCTTTTACACGTTTATCTTTTAGCTCAAGCTCTAATTTATTTGTGATCTGATCCCTGCGTTTCAAAAGTTTAAAATTCCAATCCGGTTCGCTATCCAATTCGGTGTAATATGCATCGTAAAAAGGTTTTTCGCCTACCTTTGCTACTAGGTAATCAGCATTCATGTGTAATAATTCAGGGGCATCCATGGCATTTAATGCACCATCACTACGATAATTCATAAACCCATAAATAAATTCGCGACAACGATGTCCGCCGATAGTTATGGGAAGCGGATAGTTTTTTTGTTCTTGGAGCAATTTATCGTAAAAACGTGACGGAAAAGTATCGTAAATGTATAACTCGTGTTTTCTAAAATTTAATTTCATTGCAAAATTAACTAATAGGATTGTACAAAGTAAAATAGAAAAATAATGCAGTAGCGTATTGTTCATTTTATCAAGTAAGAATACAGTGTATAAAATTAAAGTAGCATAAAAAAATAGCGCCGTTCGATCCTCAGGATAATTGATCCCCATCAATTTTTTCATGAGGTAAATACCAAGCATTTCAAATATAAATAGAGATAAAAACCAAAAGTGCGGTTCGCTTAGCAATGTTTTTAATTTTGTTTTTGTTTTGATAGGCTGAGCAATTCCTGTTAAAACAAGAATAGAAGTAAACCCAACTAAAACACCTTGTAGAATTTGAGAATAGGAACCGGTAACCATGTAAATGAGGGTTACAAATGTTACTTGCCAATAGCTTTCGCCTGCGCCGTGGGTAAGTCCGTGTTCTTCTTTTAAATACGACGAAAAATTTACCCAGTATAAAATAAGTGTTGCATTGATGGCCAAATTCAAAAGATTGACTATGCTAAAGAATTTCGAATTCACTAATTGATAAAGAACAATAAGTCCAAGCATAATACAAAATACCGGCATCATAATTAGGCTTGCGGCCATGGCTAGTTGCATCCAAAAACATAGGAAAACAAAATGTTTAATTTTACTGTTTTTAAAATAATCCAGTAAGAATGAAACAGCCATTATAAAGGCGCCAAAAGAAATGCCATAACCCCGACTTACCGAAAAAAAAGTAAGCCAATTATACGAAACAACAAATCCAAAAAGTAAAAGCAGTTTCGCATGATCAGACCTTAAATGTTTGCAAATACGAAATAGCCCAAACAGCATAATGGTAAAAAAGATAAGGTTAGGAATTCGTAAGGCAAATTTTGAGGAACCCATAAGTACATAACACCAATGTGTAAACATGCTATTTAGGATATGATTATTAGTGTCCAAATGCGCATGAAACGGCATGTAATGCCCGTTTTGAATAAAATAATAAAAAGTTGCCGTTTCGTCGTGTGTAAAGGGTGTTGTTTTTGCTCTTATTACAACAATCACAAATGAAAGTATGGCAATTACAAAGAAGAGAAGATTGAAACGGCTATTTAAAAATTGGCGATCTAACATGCCTTACTCGAGCAAGTAATTTTTGTGTTTACCATATTTCTCGAGCGTGCGAATACCCGATGAACTAATGTGCTCATATTCTTTATCACAAAAAATGTTCACGATCTTTATATCAGACTTCAATTCCTGTATATAACGATATTGATTTTGTTCGTATTGAAAATCGGTAGAGTTGCGCAAGCCTCTAACTACAACTACGTCGTATCCTATAGAGTCAATAAAATCGGTAAGTAAGCCTGTGTATTCTTCTTGTTGATGATGCTGAATTTGTTTTGGTATTGGCCAAGTACGATCGGTTTTATCAGGATTTTTTCCAAACGCGATGATCACTTTATCAAAAATAAGTTCTGCTTTTTTTAAAACGTTATAATGGCCTTTATGAAATGGATTAAAGCTTCCTGCAAAAACAGCGATCATTGGCTTATGTTGTTTTACAAAAGCAATTAAGCTATCAAGTTTGCCATTTTTATTTAATGTATTTAAAACCTCAAGTCGTTTTGTTTTGTAAATTTTATAATCAACAAATTGATATTCCCTTAAAATTTGTTTTTCGTAAGTTATCAATTTGTCTAAGGGCTGCTCTAATATTTCAAGATCAGCAGTTATTAATGTTTGAGAAATAGTATCAGAAGCTTTATGCGTTTTTGTATCTATTATGTATTGCTTAATTTTGTTTTTTTGATCGGCGCTTAGTCCAGAAGTTTTTGAGTGATCCAAAAAAAGTTCTGCCGATTTTTCTTCGTTATCATTTAGTTTAGGATCATAAACCGCGTCGTGATATACAGCTGCTAAAAAAAGCTCATCGCTTATGGAGCCACTTTTTTGTAAGCTGCCAATTACTTGAAGTAAATGCTGAGTTGTGTGATAGTGTCGGTGTAGCTCTTTATAACGATCAAGAACTTCTGATGGAAATTTTAGATCGCTCAAACGTTTAGATATAGTAGTTATATCACTCATTTATTTTTTAAATAATATAAGGTTGAGCAGTTTGAATTTTGAAATATTCCATTAGCTACAGTTCTCAATTTATCTTTTGTAACCTTATTGTATTTTTCAATTTCATTATTTATTTCGTTGGCATCGCCCAAAAGTTCGCTAATAGCAAGGTTTGTGGCTTTGGTTAATACGTCCGTTTCGCTAAAGGTAATGCTAGATTCAACTTTGTTCTTACACTTTTGTAATTCATCATCACTAACCGATTCATTCTTTAATTTCTCAAGTTCTTCAACAATGGCAAGTTCGGCTACTTTTACATCAATACCATCATTTAATTTACCAGATACTACAAATAATCCCGGATCAAAATCTCCACTTACATAAGCGTTTATCTCGCTAAATAATTGTTTATCTTTTACAAGTGAGATATATAAACGTGATGAATTCCCTCTTGATAAAATATCCGAAAGAACATCTGTAGCATAATAATTATCGTCTAATCTGCTGCACATGTGATAGGTTTTGTAAATAGCATTTGCAGGAACATCTTTATGAACTGTTAATTCACGAGATTCTGTTTGTTTCTGTTCAAGTGGTAAATTGCGTTTTGTTGTGGGTTGTGCATCAATAGGCTCAAACCATTTTTCCGCTAATTCTTTCACGTGTTTTAATTCCACATCACCGGCAACAACCATAATGGCGTTTGCAGGATGATAGTGTTTTTTAAAAAATTCTTTCACATCACCCATTACCGCAGTTTCTATATGGCTTATCTCTTTTCCAATAGTTGCCCATTTGTAAGGATGGTTTTTAAATGCAAGGGGACGTAATAACAACCATACGTCGCCATAAGGTTGATTTAAGTAACGTTGTTTGAATTCTTCAATCACAACACTGCGTTGCACTTCTAAACTTTTGTCGGTAAAAGCCAAACTCAACATCCTATCGCTTTCTAGCCAAAAAGCTGTTTCTAAATTTTCGGAAGGAACTGTACAATAGTAATTGGTAATATCATTTGTGGTGAATGCGTTATTTTCTCCACCAACTAATTGTAGTGGTTCATCATAATTGGGAATGTTAATGCTCCCACCAAACATCAAGTGTTCAAATAAGTGTGCAAAGCCTGTTTTGCTTTCGTCTTCATCGCGAGCACCAACATCATATAAAATGTTAACGCAGGCCATAGGAGTGCTTTTATCTTGGTGAACAATAACTTTTAAACCATTCTTTAAAGTAAATCTGTCAAATTCGATCATTGTCCGTTTAGATATTGAAATATTTCATAAATTTAGGTTTAATTTTCCAATTAAGCCCGCTTGAAATTTTAAGCTAATGACCTTTGAAGATGAAATAATAAGCGTTGTAGGAACTCTAAAGTGTACTATCTATTTGCTTAAAGGGGATATTGTGAAAATTGTTCCTCACGAAAACATTGAAATGGATGTGAAGGATCTTGAGGAGATTCAAAAGATCAAATTTGAATTGTTTGGTAACCGAAAATACGCCGTGATGTTTGTTACCCCAGATATGGGCGTTATGACCAAAGAAGGCAGAGAATTTGCATCGGGACCGCTTGTGAACAGAAACGCTGTAGCAAAAGCAGTGGTTATAAAAAATCTCGGGATGCGAATGATGTCATCTTTTTTTATAAAATTCAACAAACCGGTTGTTGAGCATCGTTTGTTTGAAAATGAGGAGGAAGCAATTCAATGGCTTAGAAGCCGATTAAACGCTACATCTTAATTGATTTCAACCTTTCTAGTGTTTCATTAAATTCTTTCATTATTTCCTCTACAATTTGACCGGCAGGTTTAATTTCTTTTATGCTTGCGCTTACCTGACCAATTTCCAATTCGCCTTCATCCATATCGCCTTCAAACATTCCTTTTTTTGCCCTTGCACGCCCTAATAATTTTTCTATTTCTTCTTTTGAAGCGCCTCTTTTTTCGGCATCATCTACTTCTCTAAAGAATTTATTTTTTATTAATCGCACAGGCGTAAGTTGTTTTAATGTGAGTTGTGTATCGCCTTCATTGGTATGTATAACTGCATTTTTAAAATTGATGTGAGCACTACTTTCAGGTGTTGCAACAAACCTGCTGCCAACCTGCACGGCATCTGCTCCAAGTGCAAAGGCCGCTGCCATTTGGCTTCCAGTTCCTATTCCTCCGGCAGCAATTAAGGGTAATGTAATTGCTTTTCGTATCTGCGGAATCAATACGAGGGTTGTGGTTTCTTCACGTCCGTTATGTCCGCCTGCTTCAAAACCTTCGGCTACAATGGCATCTACTCCGGCTTCTTGGCATTTTAAGGCAAACTTTACTGCACTCACCACGTGTACTACGGTAATGCCGCGGTCTTTGAGATGTTTGGTCCAGGTTTTTGGGTTTCCGGCGCTTGTAAAAACGATTTTAACACCTTCCTCAATTATGATCTTGATATGCTCCTCAATGTTTGGGTACAAAAGCGGCACATTTACTCCAAAGGGCTTATCAGTTGCGGCCTTACATTTTTTAATATGTTCTCGTAATATCTCGGGGTACATTGAGCCCGATCCTATCAAACCTAACCCCCCTGCGTTACTTACGGCACTCGCCAATTCCCATCCGCTACACCATATCATTCCGGCTTGCACTATTGGGTATTTTATATTGAATAATTTGGTGATGGGATTAGCCATAAAATGAAATGAATTTATTTAACAAATTTGCCTAAAAATATCAAAAAACCTCTGTTTTTCCACTAAATTTCTATATATTTGGGTTTGAATTATTTTGACCTCATGAAAAAGGGACTTTTTGCCATATTTTTTGTACTTTCTTTAGGCCTCAACGCTCAGTGGTTATGGGAATATGGTGGATCTATTGGAGCAACCAATTATTTAGGTGATATAGGTGGCAAAGAGAGAAGTCGCAGGGATTTTGTATCCGACATGAAGCTTTCAAAAACGCGTTGGAATGCAGGAATATTTACCCGGTACAAATGGCGTCAAAATATATCTTTCAAGTTTGCATTTGATTATTTAAGAGTAGAGGGTGATGATAAACTGTCAAGCAATGTCGGTCGTCATTTTCGTAATTTTAACTTCAAGAACGATATTTTTGCACTTACGTCAACTGCACAATATTTTTTCTTTACCGATCCTGATCTAGGAAATACTTACCGTTACAAAAATAGTTTCAGAGCTTATATATTTGGAGGTATTGGCGGTTTTTACACCAATCCAAAATCGCGTTACCAAGGAGAGTGGGTTAAAATGAGTGATTATTTTGTGGAAGGTTACGAATACAAAAAGATCGTATTTGGTTTACCTGTAGGTGTTGGTTTTTATTTTACATTCAACAAACGTAATCGTTGGGGCTTTGAGTTCAACTATATGAAAACCTTTACTGATTATTTGGATGATATTAGTGGGAATTACCCAAATCCAATGCCATCTGATCCTTATACATCAGGATTGACTTTAAGAACTACTGAATTATCTGCAGAAGAGAAGAATGCCAACATTGGCGCATTAAAGTCGCATGGTGCAGGTCAAAAGCGTGGAGATCCTACCAATAAGGATGCGATTGTTTATGCAACTTTTAGTTATAGCAAAGTTATCCGTGGTAAGAGTAGTTTCTACCGATCTAAGAACAACAAGTTCTTCGGAAAAAATAGAAGAAAAGTTCGTAAGATCAGGGCTAAATTCTAAAAGGTAATTTCTATCTTTGCTTCCGTTATGAATTTCAGGTCACTTTACATTTTTACTATTGTTGTTGCATTAAGCTCTTGTGGTTCGGATGAACATAATGGTATTGATTCAAATGATGTAACAAACAACGCGTCTGCTGATGGAAAGATAAAGGGAAATGTTCCTGAAATAAAATTTGAAGAGGAAGTATTCGATTTTGGAAAGATAACACAAGGTGAAGTAGTGAGCCATGATTTTAAGTTCAAGAATATTGGTAATCAACATTTGATTATTTCGGGTGCAAGTGGAAGTTGTGGTTGCACAGTGCCTAAGTGGCCAAAAGAACCGATCTTACCCGGCAAGGAAGGAAAATTGAACGTCGTATTTTCGAGTGAAGGAAAAAAAGGAATAATGGAAAAAACGGTTACCATTGTTACTAATTGCGAACCATCAACGCGCATTATTCGCATTAAAGCGGAAGTGATTGTAATGGAAAGCATAAAAGAACCGGGATTTTAATAAGTAAACAGTAAGCAGCTGCAGTGTGCAGTTGTAAAAAGAAACAACAAACCAAAAACAATCAAACATGTTACAACAACTAGTGATCTTAATGGCAGGAGGAGCTCAAGGAGGCCAGAGCGGAATTATGCAGTTTTTACCTTTAATTGCCATTGTAGTGGTATTCTATTTTTTTATGATCAGGCCACAAATGAAAAAAGCAAAGGATCAAAAAAAGTATATAGAGGCTTTGAAAAAAGGCGATAAAATTTTAACTATAGGCGGTATTTATGGAAAAATAAATGAAGTACGTGAAGACGGATCGATGGTAATGGAAGTAGAGGACGGTACAAAAATGCGTATCTCAAAAAACGCAGTTTCCATGGATGCAAGTAATACATTAAACCAAAATCCATAAAACGAGTGAACGCAAGCCAAAATATGAAACAAAAAAAGCCGAGTAAATTATCGGCTTTTTTTATTTGTTTGTTGGTAGCAACATTACTTTGGCTTTTACACTCATTAAATACAGTGTATACAAAACAATTTTCTATCCCAATTGAATTTAAGAACTATCCGCAAAACAAACTGATGATCGAGATCCCAAAAGACATCAAAGTTTCGGTGAAGGCAAGTGGACTTAAATTATTTATGATAGGATTAACCGAACCATTCCCTGTTCTTAGAGTTGATCTTAACGATGTAAAGAGCGATGCGAGTAGAAGCAAATTTTATTTATCGTCGAATATGGGCGAGATAAAAAAAATGTTTCAATTCAAAGCAGATATTAGAAGGGTACAACCGGATACTATTTCGTTTATCAATAATGAGGGAACACAAAAGCAGGTTCCTGTAAAAGTACCACTCCATATAAATTACGCTAAAGGTTATACGGTCAAACTTATTAAAGTAGATCCTGCATGGGTTGTAATTACAGGCGAGGCAGCAGATCTGGAAGGTGTTGACACGGTTTATACATCGCCTTTATCATTAAACGATCAAAGATCGGACCAAATTAAAACAATGAGTTTAATTAATCCAAACAATAAGATCTCCTTAAACGTAACGGTTGTCAACTTATCTATTAATGTCGGAAAATTAGTAGAGAAAGAAATAAGTGTTCCCATTAAATTTGAAAATGTGGATGAGCATTTTAAATATTCGCTTTTTCCTTCAAAGGTGAAAGTAAAATATTCAGGTGTGTTTGGCGAAGCTGGTGCCGATACTTCTTTGCTCAAAGTTTTTGTGGATCTTTCTCAACGAAAAAATAATAAATTAAATGTGAATGTGAAATTGCTTTCAGAGCAAATCACTGTTTTGAGCTTTGAACCAAAGGAAGTTGAATTTTTAATGATAAAGAAATAATGGTAGTTGGACTAACAGGCGGAATTGGAACCGGAAAATCAACTGTTGCAAAACTGTTTGAACTATTGGGTGTCAAAATATTCAATAGCGATGAAAGTGCAAAGGAGCAGTATTTCGTTCCTGCTATCAAACAACAAGTTATTGATCTTTTAGGGAACGAATGTTACCTGACAGCAAACAAGGAAGGTAACAATGAAAAAACACTTAACAGGAAACATATTTCAAATAAGATATTTTCTGACACCACACTTCTAAAAAAATTAAATGCGATCATTCATCCTGCTGTAATAAATGATTTTAAAATTTTCGCAACCGCCAACCCTGGTAAATTGATCATCAAAGAAAGTGCACTGTTATATGAAGTTGGTTTAGACAAGGGATTGGATAAAATTATTTTGGTCACTTCTCCTTTAGAATTGCGAATTGAAAGAGTAATGAAACGCGATGGATCGAGTAGAGAAGAGATTTTGAATAAAATTAAAAGCCAATTGAGCGATGAAGAAAAATTGAAATTAACCGATCTTGTGATAAGAAATAATGAGCAGGAATTTTTGATCACACAAACGCTTGATATGTTTAAGAAACTGAACAATGTTTAGAAAAGATTATTTACAAAGGCAGTTTGAGGAATTTGGTAAAGTACTGGCCACTATTTTAGGATTTAAAAAAAATGGCGACATGCAAAGTTTTGAAAAGGAAATTGAAAAGGCTGTAAAAACTTTTACCTCGCTAGAGCTAGATGAATTATTAAAAATGCCCCTTGAGTCCTTTAAAAAAATGGTAAAGCACAACGAAACGCTAAGACCAGATCAAATAAAAATATTGGCCGACCTTTTTTACGAGCGCTCTTTTGTGTTTGATAAACAAGAACAGACTGAGGAAATGAAAAACATGCTTAGTAGGTCTTATTTTTTATACAAACGCTACACCCAAGAATTAACTGCCAACGAATTCAATTTAGAAGTTAATTACCGTTTGCAAATGATCACAGAGATCATTGATCAACCCAATCTGCAATAAATAAATTAGTATCTCTTGTTCCGTGGTTTTTGCGGTTACTCGACCAGATCAATTTTTTACCATCTGGCGAAAACATTGGAAAAGCATTGAAATAACTTTCTTTTGTAACGGCTTCCAATCCTGTTCCGTCAACATTGATGATGTATAATTGAAAGTCAAAACCGCGTTTGCTATGATGGTTAGAAGCAAAAATGATCTTGTTTCCTTTTGGCAAAAAGTAAGGTGCCCAATTTGCTTTGCCTAATGTGGTTATTTGCTTCAAATCGCTTCCGTCAAGGTTGCAAGTAAAGATCTCCATGTTAGTTGGAGCCACTAAATGTTTATCTAAATAATATTTGTATTCCTTGATCTCTTCTTCGGAGTTTGGCCGCGATGCCCTGAAAACAAGTTTTTTTCCATCTGCAGAAAAGAATGCTCCGCCATCGTAGCCTAAAATATTTGTTATTTGTTTTTGATTCTTTCCGTTAATATCCATGATCCATAACTCCAAATCGCCACTTCTGTCACTTGTAAAAACTATTTTGTCTCCTTTTGGCGAAACGGTTGCTTCTGCATCGTAGCCGGAAGTATTTGTTAGCTGTTTTTTTATTTTGCCTTTTTGATCGGCTACAAAAATATCAAACTCCGGGTAAACGGCCCAAAGGTATTTTCCTATTTCAACCGGAGCAGCGGGGCAGGTATCATGTTTTAAATGTGTTGAAGCATAAAGTATATCTTTTCCGTTTGGCATGTAAAAACTGCAAGTAGTTCTTCCTTTTCCTGTACTGATCATTGATGGTTTGTAAGTGCTGTCGGCAGCGGCTTTTGAAAGATCCATGGAAAAGATCTGATCACAACTCAATCCCCACTTTTTATAATTGCTTTGAAAACTAACATGTTTTCCGTTGGGCGAAAAATAAGCCTCGGCATTATCTCCTCCGTAAGTAAGTTTTTGAATGTTCTTTAAATGTTTTTCTTGAGCAAGGCAAAAAGTAAACGATAAGGAGAGTAAAAAATTCAGTAACAGTTTCATTTTGGAATTATTAATATTTTTTAAAACGCATTTGAAGAACACCTAAAAAAGCTTCTTTAAAGATCTTTGAACTCATTTTACTGGTTCCTAGCACGCGATCTACAAAGGTAATTGGTACTTCAACTAATTTAAAGCCCTTACGATAAGCCGTGTATTTCATCTCTATTTGAAAAGCATAACCCATGAATTTGATGTTATCAAGATCAATGGCTTCAAGAACTTTGCGTTTGTAACATTTAAATCCGGCTGTAGTGTCTTTTACATTGAACCAAAGAATGAGACGTACATATAGCGACGCAAAGTAAGAGAGCAAAATGCGTTTCATGTCCCAGTTGCTAACATTTCCTCCATTTACATAACGCGAACCAATGGCCACATCGGCATTGCCCTGGCAAGCGCTCAGTAATCTTGGCAGATCATCGGGGTTATGACTAAAATCACAATCCATTTCAAAAATAAATTCATAAGGTCGTTGCAAAGCCCATTTAAACCCATGAATGTAAGCCGTTCCTAAACCCATTTTGCCGCTACGTTCTTCAATAAAAAGCGATTGGGAATATTCCTTTTGAAGCTCTTTCACCTTGGAAGAAGTGCCATCGGGCGAACCATCGTCTACAATAAGGATATGAAAAGGTACAGCTAATGAAAACACCTTTCTGATCATCTTCTCGATGTTCTCGATCTCGTTGTACGTAGGAATTATGATCAGATTTTGGCTCATTGAACGCGATCGCTAATATAGCAATTATTTATCTGAGGCATTTTAACGCAAATGGGGTATTTGTTAGTATCACATCTAATTATGAAACATATAATGTTCGTTAAAAAACCAAAATAACTTCCCTTTTTAAAGGTCTTATTTTAACTTTAGCGTATAATGGACCTCGTTTAAATTAAAACCTATTTATGAGAAAATTCCTTGAATCAAAATTATTCAGAGCCATATGGAGCATTGGCTTAGCTGCTTTATTGTATTTCATCTGCCCGCCTTGCTTTAGTAAAACCACACTAGCAGTTTTATTGGTGGTTCAACTCATTCTCATCAATGGCGCATCTGTAATAGGCAATTGGGCTTGGGTAACGCATAGCGCACGTTTTTTGGTTGGAGGTCTTTTTATTTTTTCGGGATTTATTAAAGCAAATGATACCGTAGGATTTTCTTATAAACTAGAAGAATATTTTGAAGTATTTAAAGCCGATTCGGGTTTAGGAATATTTGATTGGTTTGCTCATGCTAGTTTGCCGTTTGCCACAATGATCACTGCGAGCGAAATAATACTTGGCATATTTTTATTATTAGGGTATAAACGAAATCTCACACTATGGTTATTATTTGCGCAAATTGCTTTATTTACTTTTTTAACCTTTTATTCGGCTTGTTACAATAAAGTAACTACCTGTGGTTGCTTTGGAGATTTTTTAGTTTTAAAACCATGGACAAGCTTCTGGAAAGATGTTGTGCTAATGGTATTGATCACTTTACTATTTGCCGGAAAAGAAAATATAAATGAAATAACATCACCAATGCTTACGGCCACTTTTGCAGGAATAGGTTTTGTAGCATCTGTTTGGTTCCCTGTTTATACCTATCGTAATTTACCTGTATTTGATTTTAGAGCCTATAAGGTTGGTAATAATATTAGAAAGAATATGGAGAAAGGGGCGGGCTATAAAGATGCGGAATATAAAACTCTGATGGTATATGAAAAGATAAAGAATAATGAAGAGAAAAAGGAAATGACCCAAGAGGATTATATGAAATCAAAAATATGGGAAGATACTTTGGTTTGGAAATTTGATACCATGATAACCAGTATGGTTGCCGAAGCTATAAATGCCCCAAAGATCAGCGACTTTAATATCACAAACATGGATGGAGTTGTTGTAACCGATTCTATTTTGAACATTAAAGCAAATAACTATTGGTTGGTGGCTTATGATCTTGCAAAAACAGATGATGAGGATGCGCTTCATGCCAAAATAAATGACTTTTATAAACTCGCTCAATTAGAAAAAGTTCCTTTTATAGCGCTCACTGCATCTGGTCCAAAAGAAATAGACGCTTTTAAACATAAGTATAATGCCCTTTATGATTTTTTAATGGTGGATGCAACGGTATTAAAAACCATGATACGAAGCAACCCCGGATTAATGCTTGTGAAGGATGCTACCGTGATAATGGCCTGGCATTGCAATAACTTCCCGGCTTATTCGGATGCCAAGCAAAAATACATGAAGTAATTATTGTTAGAATCATTATTTTATGATGTTTTTGCCAAGAAAGTAGATGGTGAATTAGTAAAAACACTTTCAGCTTCTGAATTACAGTTCTCATTTGAAAAACTTGCGAAAGGACTTTATTTTTGTAATTTGGCTCTGCGATTAGGCGTATCATACATCAATAGGCTTTATTTAATAATGTTTTCTTTGTAACTACCAAATTTTTAGACCATTTTCCTAATGTTATTATTACGTTAGGATTTTGCTGCCATTGAAAAATTGAATAAATTTGATATACACATTTGTTCACGTTGAACAAGTGGAATAAATGAAAGATGAAAACGGAATTGATTTCAAAATTAGAAGAGCTGCTTACAAAAGAAGCAGGTGAAGTTGCTCTTGAAATGCGTGCATTACAAAAGGAGTTTCAAAAAATTTGGAGTATTGAATTTGAAAATGCCAAACAACAATTTATTGACGAGGGCGGAAAAGTAAAAGAGTTTGTTTACGAAAAACAACCCGATGACCATAAGTTTGAAGCCTTATTGGAAAAGTATAAAAAACTTAAAAAAGAAAGCGATGATCGCTTAGCAAAGGATCAGGACAAAAACCTGGTGGTGCGCAAAGAGATCATTTCGAAGATCAGCGACCTTAGCAAACTAAGCGATAACGTTGGTGCTGCCGTAAAAAAACTGCAAGAACTACAAAAGCAGTGGAAAGAATCTGGTCAGGTTTCTCCGCATAAATACAAAGACATTCAATCGGACTATAGCAGAACTGTAGAGGATTTTTATTATAACCTAAGGATCTATCGCGATCTTCAGGAACATGATCTTAAAAGAAACTACGAGCTTAAGCAAGAGGTAATTGAAAAGATAAAAACGTTACAAAATACCGACAGTATTAAGGAATCAGAACATTCTATTAAAGCGTTCCGCAATGAATGGGAAGAAATTGGTCCTGTTCCAAATGAAAAGTGGGATGAAATGAAAACTGCTTACAGAGCCGCTTTAGATGAGACCTACGGAAAGATAAAAGGCTATTACAAGAATTTAGAAGAGAAGAAGGAAACGAATTTGAAGTCGAAACAAGAACTCATTGAAAAACTCAAGACTTTAACCGCTACAATTGACCTTAAATCGGTTTCGGCGTGGAATACAAAAACAAATGAAGTGATTGCCGTTCAAAACGAATGGAAATCTGTTGGAAGGACCACGGAAAAGGATAATGAAAAAATTTGGAATGAATTTAGAGAGCATTGCGATAAATTTTTTGATGCGAAGAAGGAGTTTTTTGCAGGTTTACACGAGAAGTTTGCTGATAATCGCAAAATAAAATTAGAGATCATTAAAAAGGCAGAATCATTTCAAGCCAATACAGATTGGGTAAAAACAGCTCAGCAATTGATGAGGCTGCAGGAAGATTGGAAGAAATATCCATCAAATGGTGATAAAGAAGAGCCAAAATTATTTGCAAAATTCCGCAAGGCTTGTAATACATTTTTTGACGCCAGAAAGGCGCATTACGATAATTTGGATGCTTCTTACGAAGGAAATTTGACAGAGAAGGAAGCTATTCTTGCAAACCTAAATGCATTTCAATTAAACGCTGATATAGCGCAAAATCGCGCGGCTTTAAAGGATTTTGTTTCTGATTGGAATTCAAAAGGTATGGTGCCTTTAAAAGATAAAAAACGTTTGAACGACGCATTTTATAATAAGCTTGATGAATTATACAATCAACTCGATCTTAGCAAGAACGAAAAAGCAGCAATTCAATACCAATCAAAGATCGATCGCTTTTTAGCTTCCGAAAATCCAAAAGATCTTTTAAGTAAAGAAGCAGATTTTTTGAAAAAGCAAATGGACGAGATCAATAATTCTATTCGTACTTACGAAAATAATTTAGGTTTCTTTAAAAACTCAAAAGGAAATAATCCTTTATTAAAAGAAGTACAGGATAAAGTAGCTTTTGAAAAAGCGAAGATTGAAGAAATAGGAACGAAACGAAAAATGGTGGTTGTCGAGCTAGGCAAGCTTCGAGAAACAATAAATTCTTAAATAAGATATAAATTAAAAAGGCCTCAGAAATTTCTGAGGCCTTTTTTTTATTTAAGTAAAGTTACATGCCCTACCAAATCGTGTGCTTTTTTGTTTACGTCAACTACATTGGCTTTCCAAACATACACATCGTCTTTAATTGG
The DNA here is from genome assembly GCA_034439635.1 of Bacteroidota bacterium. GTDB lineage: Bacteria > Bacteroidota > Bacteroidia > B-17B0 > Aurantibacillaceae > Aurantibacillus. The sequence goes on from JAWXAS010000006.1 coordinate 17,606, forward strand.
TTCGGTACTTCCTTTTGTATTGCCATCCCATGCTACATTCATATCGTCGCTTTCAAACACTTTATGTCCCCAACGGTCGTAGATAGTTATATGAAACTCAATGATGTTATAACCTTTTGCTTTAAATCCATCATTTGTTCCATCATAATTTGGTGTAAAGGTATTTGGAATATAGATCGCATAGGATTGTTTTAGTTTTAAAACCCTTGAGGTTGTGTCCTTGCATCCAAATTTATTGGTTACTACTTGAAAGATAACAGGTTGTTGTTTATCAAGATTAGTAAAGGTATGAGTGAAATTATTTATTAAGTAAATGCTTCCATCATTTATATAAAATTTCACTTCATCTGCTCCAACAGCATCGCTGGTAATGTTTGAAATAGGTTCTAACTCATCCAATTCATTTGGTTCGGCTACAAAGGACGCAATAGGATTTGGATAAACCTGAACAGCCTTTTGATGTATGTAAGTAGCCATACAACCACTATCACTCACTAATTTTAAGGTTACATCAAATATGCCGTTGCTAAAGCAGTGTGTTGGATTTTGTGAGTACTCAGGTTTTGATCCATCACCAAATAACCATTGATACGTACTAATGTTTCCGGTGCTAATGGTTGATTGATTGGTAAATGTTACACATACGCGCTCGCATCCTTTTGGGTCGCTCATTGTAAAAGTTGGAACCGGTTTTGGATTTACAAACATGGCTTTCGACATCACATTTGTACAGCCGAATTCGTTTTGTACTTCTAATTTTACAAGGTAAACTCCGTTGGCAGGATAATTATGTGCAGCGTAAGAGTAAACATTGTTCACATTTCCGTCGCCATAATATTGCCAAGCATATGAAGTAATATTTCCTGAAGGTGAACTAGAAAGATTTGTAAATTCGGTACGATCACCTAAGCAAGTTGGACTTGCTTTAAAATTAGCTACTGGGTTTGGATGCACTACAACAGGATTTGTAACATTGCTTGGGCAACCGTTATTCGAAATAGCCATTAACCTGCAATTGTAATTTCCGTAGTTAGGGTAAATCAATGCTGGACTTACGGTTGTTGTATCATCCCAAATACCATCGTTTTCAAAGTCCCAACGCCATTTGGCAACATACCCACTGCTTATAATGGTGGAGTTATTAAATTGGGTGGTTTGGTTATGACACGCTACGTTGCTTTGAAAGCCAACTTGAGGTATAGCGTACACACTTATGGTTTTGGTTTGTTGTGCACTACAACTGTAATTTGAATACACCATTAAACTTACTGTGTAATTTCCGGGCGAAGGATAAAAATAAGTTGGCGTGTGTACAAAGGCTGCGGCGTTTTGTCCAAAAGTCCATAAAAAGGTAGATAAAGTAGCGTTTTGAACGCTGCTATTGTTAGTGATATTCAATTGATTCATGGCACAACCATTTGGAATTGTAAAATCAGCAACCGGTATGGCGTGTACCATTACTTGTTTAATAATGTTGTTTACACAATTCATATCGCTAACCGCTGTTAACTGCACATTGTAAGAGCCATTATTCGGGAATGTGTAATTAGGATTTTGAGCAGTGCTTGTATTGAATCCATTAAAGTTCCAAACGTAATTGGTAATATTACCTGAGTTTATGTTTGAAAGATTGGTAAAGTTATTGGCCTGACCAAAGCAGGCATTGCTAGCGGTAAAATTAACCGCAGGTAAAGGGTTTACATTTACAATACCTATATAAGATGCTGTACATCCTAAATTACTTACTGCAGTTAATGTAACTGTTTTTGGCCCAGGGCTTGTATATTGTGTACTTGGGTTAGTTAAGCTTGAATTTTGAAGGTTGGCAAGATTCCAATTATAGCTTACAATGTTTCCCGATGGTATGCTTGATGTATTTGTAAATGTGATCAAACTACTTTGGCAAACAGTATTTCCAACAAATGATGGAATAGGAGTTGGGTGAATTGTAAGAGTTTGAACAGATGTATTAGTACAACCAAAATTGGATGTTGCACTTAAACTTACATTATAGGTTCCGTAAGTTGGATAAGCAGCAATTGGGCTTGTAAGGTTGGATGATGTATTGTTTCCAAGGCTCCAAGTATAAGATGTAATATTTCCTGAAGCGATGCTTGAATTATTTATAAAATTATAATTAAGCGCGCAAGGCGAACTGCTTTGAGAATTGAACGATACATTTGGTGCTGGATAATTTGTAACCGTGTATGTAAATGTTGGTCCTTGGCAATTTGTTACCATGGTTGTAGTACACGTATAAATTCCGGCTGCATTTACAACTAAGCATTGGTTTAATAAATTAGTTGTATTTGGTCCATTCCAAGTGTAGGATCCAAAACCGGCAGGTGAGCAAATTAAACTTGATGAACCTGCGCACATATTAAGTGAGTTTCCTGTTGTGAACGCAGCACAAACACCGTCTATATAAGCGTATCCAAAGTGTCCTCCTAAAGCGCAATCGTAAGTTGTAAAGCGAATTGTTACGTTTTGTCCTATATAATTGGTAAGGTCAACAATTACGCTTGTCCATGGTTTGTAAACTACATTTCCTGGGCCATTTAAAAAGCCCGGAATGTTTTGCCCGGCCGATACATTATAATATGTACATGGAATTGCTGAGTTGGTTGTATCAAACATCTCAACCACAAAAGCAGGTTGTTCGGCGGCAACGTGTCCCGGATCTTCAAATACAACAGCATATTTATATGTAAAGTTTGCGTTAGCAGCTGTAACAAAAAATGTTTGTTCAACTCTGTCTGCTTGTCCATTCACATTATTATCACCGATTCTTAACGAGAAATTACCACCCGGTGCCACTATCGGAAAACCTCCGAATGGATCCAAGAAAGCAGCATTTGTGGCTGCGGTAATAATTTGTTGTCCGCCCGGATTTAGGCAGCAACCTTGCGCGTTATATAATGGGTGAAATCCTGAGCTGAGTGTCCATCCTGTTGTGCTTCCCGCTTCAAAATCGATGTTATTACATCCGAGAGGAGCAGCTTGCACCTGGCTAGAGTTGTTGAGTGCAGGTTTCTGGTTTGATCCAGAGCTTGGTACAGAAATTGCGTTTCTGTTTATATCAAACTGTTTTGCTTTAAGAAATTCTTGTTTCTCAGAGGCGTTCCAGTTTTGTTTGTTCGCGTAACCTTTCCAGTATTCAAAAGTGTGATCTGTAGTTTGGTTGGCGGGTGTTTGGCCTTGTACCATTACCTGAATGATAAATGCCAATAAAGCTGTGGCGTAAATTTTTGTTTTCATAGGAAATTAGTTTTAAGCAGGTTAGTATTTTCCTTAATACTGTTTGTAATGTGTCCATTTTTAGTGTTTGTGTTCTCATTATTAACGTGTTTTTGGTTTTTTATTTGTTTTTTAGTTTTTTCACCTTCCCTTGTAAACCTAGGTTTAACAAGGGTTTTGAGGTGTTTGAGACTGTTTGTTATATTTTTTACGTGTTTAATTTAAAAAAGTTCGCTTTTTGGGATTATTAGTTAAGAACAATTTTTTGTTAACTATTTTTAAGGCCTAATCCCAAAAAAAGCCTACATTAGTTCTCACATTAATAAAAAATAATATGGATAACGTAAACAACCCACAGAGTAACAACCCGATAAATACTAATACAGGAAGTAATTTCGGAGCACCTAAGAACCTTCCAAACGCAATTGCGGTTTTGGTTCTGGGTATATGTTCAATTTTCTCGGGATGCTTTTGTTATGGTATCGTAGGTATTGTATGCGGTATTATCGCTTTAGTATTAGCAAAAAAGGATCTTGCATTATATGCAGCTAATCCCGGAAACTATAATGAAAATTCATACAAGAACTTAAAAGCCGGAAGAGTTTGTGGTATAATTGGAATATGCCTTAGCTCATTGTATGTTGTATTCATTATCGTTTACGTTGTTATCCTTGGCGCTGCATTTTCTATGATGCCTTGGGGTAATATGCACTAATGATCGATTGGCTGGAAGCCCACATGGGAACATGTGCCTTTGTTACATACTTTAATATTGAATGCCCGGGTTGTGGAATACAACGGGCATTCATTGCTTTATTAAGGGGCGATACTGCCCTTTCTTTTCGTCTATTCCCTGCATTACTGCCTTATTTAACCACAATAGTATTAATGGTAACGCATTTGATGTTTAAGTTCAAAAATGGCGCGCAATACGCCATGTGGGGGTTTGTGCTTTCGGTGGCGATAATGGTGGTGAGCTATATTATAAAGCTAGTCTCCTGAAAATACTGCCTTTAATTCTTTTATATCATCTTTTACATTAAACAAACTTGTAAAAGGAACTCCTGTAACCTTAAGAAATACAATTGTAGATGCTACAAAAGTAATAAAGTACGCAATGTTTGTTGTGATGGCAGCTCCTACAATACCATGCTTGGCAATTAAGATTGGCGCGAGTGCAAGTGTTGCTGCAAAACCAAAGAAATTGTAAAAACTCACCATTTTTATATTACCAATCCCTGAGAAGTAATGGCTAATAATGCCCGAAAAACTTAAGAATATGATACCCGGCGAAAGCATAAGCATGGTAGGCTTGCTTTGAATGAAAGCATCTCCCAATAAAGACGTGAATACCTGAACTGGTAAAAAATAAATGGCCACAACGGCAAATATGCTTACCAAAAAACAAAGCTTCGCAAATATCAAGGTGAGCTTAATGCTATTGTGTGTTTTTCCTAAAATAGCCACGCGCGAAAGTAGAATAGGGGTTACGGAGTTTGTTATGATCAATACCGCTTCAATTAACGATGAAGCTGTTGAATACAAGCCAATATCATCTTTTGTTTCTAAGATATAATAACTAAAACGCCCGCTTAATACATACATTAATACTCCAATTTGGCAGTACAAACCATTTTTTAATATTTGATTTATGCTGAATTCATTTTTTTGGTCAGGCTTTAAAATAAAAACAAGTACAAAGTACGAAGAGATGATGAACGAAAGCGCAAACGAAATAATAAGAGGCCAGATATACGAATCAAGTGTGAAATTGCCGTAGAAATTGGTGAATACAAAAATACCTACCAATAATGCAACCGGTTGAAAAACGCTAAGGAAATTATACATTTTGTAATATTCTTTTGCAAGAATCACAACACAATTGAACGTGTTTAAAATAATAATAAGGGAAGCAATAAATAAAAGCCAAGCATATTCCGAAGGTTGTTTATGAAGCAAAATAAGAACAAGGTTGGTTCCAACGCTTGAGATAAGTGTAAATAGCATGCCGTTCAAATAAATTTTATTTATATTGAATTTGGCTATGAAATGCACAAGGCTATAACCTGTATAAATTTCATTTATCATTTGAATGATGGCAAGATTAAGCATGATCAAGCCTATTTCACCACGCGTGGTCATCCCTAAATAATTTGCGGTAACAATTAAGATCAAAAAGTTGACTACTGCAATACTTCCTTTAGTGAATAAACTTTGTATGACCTTTTTTAGCATCTGAATGAGAAACTAAAATAAGTAAAAGATATTGTATGAATGGCCTTTTTTAGCCACGAATTCCACTAATTATCACTAATCGTAGTTCAATGTATGGTCTTTGGATTATGAGCAAAGCTCATGTTCCCTAAAGGAATTGCTGCTTAACAATTTCCAAACCTTTTCAAGATTTGCTTTGTTTTTCATACTTCGGCTTATGAAAGATGAAGAGATCTTTCAGCACCTCATTAGAAAAAACAAAAAATTCCGCCGAAAAGCTGGGCTGAAATTGTTAAGGTAAATGACAGCAACCAGGCTTATTATACAAATAGCTCACATGCCAACAATAATTATATTTATGATAACATTGGAAATTTAATTAAGGATAAACAAGAGCATATTGCCAATATTGAATGGACCGTGTATGGCAAAATAAAAAGGATCACAAGAGGCTTAAATCCAATTACGAACGTAGCAAGCGATAGGCCTGATCTTGAATATAGTTATGATGCCAGTGGCAATAGAATAGCTAAAATAACCAAAACCAAAACAGCTCTGGGCGTTTTAAACCCGCCTAACCAATGGATATATACCTATTACGAACGCGATGCGCAGGGAAATGTTATGGCCGTATACGACCAAAGCCAAACCAATAGTGGCAACTTGTTTTTGAACGAGCAACATGTTTACGGCAGCAGCCGTTTGGGGTTGCTGACACGGAATATTAATATGCAAACACCTACCAACCTTAATAATGTATTTGTGCGTGAAGCGGGTAATAAAGCATTTGAATTTGGAAACCATTTAGGAAACGTACTAACAGTGGTGAGCGACCGTAAATTACAGATAGCAAGTACTTCAAATGCGGCCCTGGTTGGAAGCTTTAACCCTGATATTTTAAGTGCCAACGATTACTATTCATTTGGTGCGCCTATGCCGGGACGGAATTTTAATGCAGTAGATTATCGTTA
>JAWXAS010000007.1:0-5520 GCA_034439635.1 Bacteroidota bacterium
CACTGTACTTTTTATTCACGCCGCTGTCAGCGTAAACCCATAACTCGTCTGGCACTTCAATACCACCGTACCTACACTGCCAAACCAAAGGAGCGTAGGTATGCCGCATATCCTTAAAAGGCTCTTCACTGGCTTCAAAATAATCTTTATGTATTAATATTTTTGGACGTCCTCTTTCATCCATTTCGTCGCCACCCTGATCACCGTAACAGAAAAAAGCAGCAGTCCTGCCTTCGAGGTGATTTATGCTTAGTTCTTTCCATTGTTCGGTATGTTCAAGCGTCATCGCTTTTTCAGGATCTTTGTGTGCTATTAGTTTTTCATCAGGATTTCCGCCATTCATGCACACCAATCTGTCAAACATCAATTTTAAATTGCTTGTGGGTGCATACCAGTTAACGGGACCAATGATAAACCAGGCGTCCGCCATGTCAAAACGTGAGTAAAGATCGGCGTTCCACATAAAGTCTGGTTCTGCTCTATTGCCCTTGCTGTAGCAGTTGCAAGGCCAAACACATAGCGCCATTGAGGTTGATACACAGGCATTACAGCTTTGTATCTTCTCGCGTTTATAAGCATTGCTAAGATCTTCATAATCGATTTCCCATTCCTGCGGAAGCATATCGGCCATTTTTAACATCAGCATTCTGGCTTTACCGTCAACCCCGGGACAGTTATATTGTTTTCTTTGAGAGCCCGCGATGATCAAAACCCGGAATGGTCTTTTTTCGAGTGGAAGTGAAGCGTTTTTATCGTTTGGTTTCATATCTTTACTTTTATGTGGGAGGCTATTAAAAATTATTACACAACACTTGGCTTAAAATACAATGTCGATCCGGTTATTTTTGTTGGGATTCATATTGTCGCAACTCCACTCTTTATTGCCGCCGTGGCCTGGATTGTTACTAATCACAAAAAAAAGCGTTCCATTTTTATTCCATCTTTAGTAGCTGCCTTTGTTTTTAACGCTGCCAATATTTATCTCATCATTTTCGGAAAAAATATTCCGTATTGGATCTATCTTGTTATTGGTGCTACAACTCTGATTTCAAGCTATTTTTCCATTCAAAAAATCAGGAAAAAAATGCATCAGTCTGATTAATTTTTTATTTAATATCCGGTTTGATTATTCCTTTTATAAGTGTTTGCAATTCATCCAAAGATTTAAAAGAATTAATAGTTTTCGCATCGACCAATTCCCTTAGATTTCCATTTTCATTAATAAAAATAGCGGGTAACTCTGAATTTAAACTTTTATATTTAGTTATAAATTCGTCCTTGTGATAAAACTCTAAATCGGCATCTAGGTCTTTTATAAAATCTGCCCATTCTTTTTTAATTCCAAAATTATCGTAGGTTAAGGAACATAAACTACAAGCATAAGTTGATGGAGAAAATATTTTGTGTGCAAAATCTGTTACCTTACTAAAAAGATCACCATCGGCATTATAAACAAAAATTAGTTTCGATTTCATAATTATTAAATTTTTAGTTTAGCAACAGCCTCCGCCATCGTAAAAATAGGTAGACTCTGAAATGAAAATATCTTTTCGCTCAAGGCATGATAAAGCCTCAGCAGTTTTGTCGCAAATGGAAAGCGGTTGATTTTGCAAAAGGGAGTGACCTTTATGATCGTCAAAAAAACCATCCTTTCCATAATAAATGGCGGTTTTCCCAGTAAAAATGCAAGGGCCATCATCTGGCATGGGATCTTTGATGGCGCATATTTCCACGCTTTCAATATAAACTAAATTGCTAGTATTATAATGCGAAGGATCTAAAATACGGTAAGGCCGTTTTGCTCTTATTTCAATGCTGCCAAATCCAACATCAGTAATCATTTTAATATATTCCTTTAAGGGAATTGCGCCACTCAGGCAAAGTGCACGTAATCTTTCGTCATTTAAAAGTTCGGCAGGCATTTTAGTTTCACAAACTGGGTCAGACAAAACAAGTCGTCCATTTGGTTTTAAAACCCTGTACATTTCAGAAAGCGCTTTTTCAAGATCATCTATTTTAAAAATATTGAAAAGACAATTTTGAGCAGCAACATCAATAGAATTATTTTCAACAGGTAGGCTTAATGCATCCCCTTTTTTAAGTGTAATAAAATCAGATTTAAACCAGGAATTTTCTTTTTCCGCCGTTTCTAAATTTTCTTTGCAGGCAAGTAGCATTTCATCCACCACATCAACACCTATAATAGCGCCTTTGTTTCTGCTGAAGTAGGAGAACTGCAACAATTCCATACCTCCACCAACACCAACGTATAAAACGGAAGGTTCGTTAACAAGATCGCGCGGATTAACGGTGCTTCCACAGCCGTAATTCATTTGCTGCATTTTGATAGGAATTTTTAATCCCGGCAATTGCCAAATTGGTGTTGTGGTACAACATAAGCCAACATCTGGCAAAAGCGCGGCTTGCTTATAAACATCTTGTGTGGTTTGTAAATAGCTCATAGGTTTAACTTGCAACTTCGCCACCGCAGCTACTTCCTGCACCTGCGGTACAACCATAACAGTGTTGGTTAACGATGATATTGCGTTTTTTTAAAGATTCATTATTAAAATTATTAATGTGTTGTGAGTCCTTTGCTTCCACTTTTAGATCAAGCATTTGGTTAAAATCACAATCATAAATATAACCATTCCAACCAATCGACAGGGTATTTCTACACATGACGTTGCTGGCAGCAACTGGATTAAAAGCTGAGATGAGTTTTTCCATGTAAGAGGCGTAGTTGCCGCTTTGAAGCAAATAATTCAAATAGCGGCTTACAGGCATGTTTGTGATTGCAAAAAGATTGTTGAAAGTAATTCCGTATTTATTTTTCAACTCGGTCTTATATTCTTTTTCTAATGAGTTTTGATCAGGTGGTAAAAATGCGCCTGCCGGATTATAAACAAGATTTAAAATTAGTCCGGAGTTCTCAATCCCATAGCCCACTTCATTTAACATACCAAGTGCTTTTATTGAATCTTCAAAAACGCCGTCTCCTCTTTGCTTATCTGTTCTACTTGCGCTGTAAAATGGTAAGGATGAAACAACCTCTATTCTATTTGCTTTATAAAACTCAGGAAGATCGTAATATCTTTTATTAGCAACGATGATGGTTAAATTACACCTGACAATAATTTTACAGGTTGGATTTACCTTTCGTATTTCTTCAACAAACCATCGAAAATTCGGATTCAATTCAGGTGCGCCACCTGTAAGGTCAATTGTAGTAAATTGATGTTGACCAATCAAATCTATACAAGTCTGCATAATGTCGCGGGTCATTATTTCCTTTCTGTCCGGCCCTGCATCTACATGGCAATGTTGACATACCTGGTTGCACATTTTTCCCATGTTAACCTGGAAGATGTCGAGAGCCACAGGTTTTAATGGAAACAATTGAATGTCCGATAATTTTTCAGAAAAGCGCGTCAGCTTCTTTCCTGTTTTTTCATCATCATTCAGCACCTTAAGCTGGTATTCTGATCCTGCTAATTGGTCTTGTTTCTTATGGAGTGTTTTTTGATCCATCTACATTGATATTTCTTTTACCTTATTCATCATTTGTACCCCGTGTACAAGTGTCGCCCCACCACGTATCGCAGCTGCAACATGAACAGCTTCCATAACCTGAGCTTCTGTACAACCTTTCTCTGTTGTATCTACAGAGTAGGCATCAATACAATAAGGACACTGAACTGCATGCGCAACAGCTAAAGCGATCAATGATTTTTCACGTGCGGTTAAAGCACCGTCTTTAAATACTTCGCCATAATAATCAAAAAATTTATCAGCTAATGGCTTTTGAAATTCGCCAATCGTTCCAAATTTTTTAAGGTCTTCAGGATTGTAGTAGGTTTTCATAATTTGATATGTTAGAAGTTTATATTTTTAAGCTGCTGTTTTGAGGTTTTTACCAACGGGTACTAATAATTTTTTATAAAGTAGTTTCAATTTTGAAGGGGCTACATTCAGTTTAAACAAGATAAGCATAATTAAGTTGGCGAAATTCACCTTAAAATAATTGTTGAGTTCATACTTTCTAGCGGAGATTAAAACATCTTTTTGAATAAGATGGAGTCCATAGCGTTTTTTAATTCGTTTTGTAAATTCAAAATCCTCCATAATGACATACTTTTCATCAAATCGTCCAAGATTTTTAAACACATCTTTTTCAATATAAAGTGTTTGATCCCCGCCGCCGTAGTAACCACCTTTAAAACGCGTAAAAAATTCATTTATTTTAAGAAGGTTTGATTGCGTACCAAATTTTAAACGAAAGCAGCCGGCTTTTTTATGTTGAATAGTTGCCTCTTTAATATCGCTGTAAAAACTTACCGGAGGCATTGCATCGGCATGCACAAAATAAAACATGTTGCCTGTGGCATGTGAAGCTCCTAAATTCATTTGTGCTGCTCTGCTTTTAGTATTACATACATACACAGTAGCTCCGTAATGTATGGCAATTTCTTTGGTGTTATCTGTACTCTGTCCATCTATTACAATTATTTCAATACGTTCAGAGTTGTTATTTACCAGCAATTTTTGTACCAGTAGGCCAATGTTTTTTTCTTCGTTAAATGTTGGTATGATAACACTGATTTTCATTTCGGTAGTTTAAAAACTGTTATTTCTTATTTAAAGTAATTGAACGTATTGTATTGATGAATATCTGCGACAAGGCTTTATCCGATCTTCCTGCCACTTCAATAATCTCAGCGATGTTAACCGGTTTTAAATGTAGAGGATCACATTCATCAGTAACAACGGATACTGCTGCACAAGGCAAATTCATGTGGTTGGCTACAATCACTTCCGGCACGGTGGACATCCCAACTATATCCGCCCCAATTCGCCCTAAATACCTGTATTCTGCTCTTGTTTCAAGATTAGGTCCGCTTACCGAAGCGTAAACTCCTGTGTTCAGTGAAACTCCGAGTTCGGAGGCTGCTTTGTATAATAATTTGTTTAACTCCGGTGAATACGGACAACTCATATCGGGAAAACGGGATCCAAGTGAATCATCGTTTGTTCCAATCAATGGACTGCTGCCCTGAAGATTTATGTGATCGTCAATTACAACTAGGTCTCCTTTTTTAAAATCTTTATTAATACCACCTGCCGCGTTCGACAACAAAAGTGCTTGCGCCCCAAGCATTTTCATAAGCCTTATGGGATAAGTAATTTGCTGCATGGAGTAGCCTTCATATAAGTGAAAGCGCCCCTGCATAATGAGCAATTTGGTAGTATTTAGTTCTGCATAAAGCAGCTGACCTTTATGAAACTCTACTGTAGAGACTGGAAAATGTGGTATTACAGCGTAATCAATTGTTTTAATAATTTTCACGTGGTTAACAAGATCTCCGAGACCAGTTCCCAGCGTAATTCCAATGTCCACTTTTTCTATTCCTTGTTCTTTAAGAAATGCTTTAGTTTCATTTAATTGTTCTATCATAGTTATGTGTAGGTTAGAGCGTTTTAATGTTCTAATAAATAATCTTTTCCTTTCAAATCCTTTTC
>JAWXAS010000008.1:0-14850 GCA_034439635.1 Bacteroidota bacterium
AACAATGCTTGGGAAAACGTTTATCAAGCCAGCTTTACCGTTGTAGCTAACAATGTAACCAATATCCTTTTGGAGGAATGGTTAGGAAACGCTTGGGTGAAATTCTTAAAAGCGAATTTCACTTACAATGCAGCTAATAGTCCTTTAATAGAGACTTATCAAACTTGGACCGGCACTGCATGGGTAAATGATTACAGGTATTTATATACATACGATGCAAATAATAACGAAACCTCTGAATCGTATCAGGAATGGTTAATCGGCACATGGAAAATAAACAACTACCACGGAAGACGTTGGGATGCCAACAACTATAGTTATAGCAATGTACAACGTAATTATAATAGCGGTGGTGGTCCGGTTAGCTATGGTGATAGCTCAATTACTTATTATAAGACGGTAGTTGGGATTAAAGAGAATGACACTGAAAAGGGTCAGCTTTTAGTTTATCCGAATCCCGGAAAAGGTGTTTTTACCATAGAAAATGGCATAGATATTACTTCAATAAAAGTGCATAACGTTCAGGGAACTCAGGTGTTTGAAACCAAAATTGAAAGTAAGATCGCGAACCTTGACCTATCGAATTTGCCTGCCGGAATGTATTTTATTAGGGTAAATGAGGGTAGTTCGCGTATTATTCACAAAGTAATAATAGAGTAAATCATCCAAAAACTTTTTCTAACAAAATTCTTAAATTATAAATTCTCTATTTGAACATGTTTTTTTAGGTGTTTTCCCAATGGAAAACACCTTTTTTATTGTTTTTTACTTGGGTAAAATGATGTATCCCCAAGGGCAAAATAGTTGATAACGTTGATTTTGGTTGATAAACTTTTTTTGTACTTTTTTGTTTGTATTGGAGAAATCATATATATTTGCTCTCAATAAAAGTTCTCACTAATTTAAAAAAACCAAATTATGGCAAAAAAAGTAAAAAAAGCAGCTAAGAAAGTTGCAAAAAAAGGAGCGAAAAAAGCAGCTCCAAAAAAAGCAGCTAAGAAAGCTGCAAAAAAAGCAGCTCCAAAAAAAGCTAAGAAAGTAAAAAAATCAGGAGCAAAGCGTAAATTGAATCCAGCATTAATGAAGCCTTACCAACCAAGCGCAATCCTTGGAGCAGTAGTAGGTAACAGCCCTATTCCTCGTAGTCAAGTTGTGAAAAAAATGTGGAATTACATTAAAGCAAACAAATTGCAAGACAGCAAAAACCGTCGTATGATCAACGCTGACGAGAAATTGAAAGCTATCTTCAGTGGTAAAAATCAAGTATCAATGTTTGAAATGGCAAAACACCTTTCAAAACACTTGAAATAGTAGAAATTTAATTTCTTTGAAAAGGGCGTCTTTATGGTGCCCTTTTTTATTTTCTCTAAAACAGATTATAAACCTTATCAACCGTTGGAATCACCGAGGAGTATCCAAAGACTTCTTTTATTTTAGCTTTCAATCCTTCGGCTCCCGTTTTTTCGCCATGCACAATGAATATATGACCTGGAGCTTCTTTAAGCGAACTCATCCAATGAATGAGTTCGCTTTGATCGGCATGTGCCGAAAGACCTTCTATTTGCGAAACGCCGGCTTTTACTGGATATAACTTGCCTCGCAACTTAACTTCCTTTGCACCTTCGAGTAATGCTCTACCTCTTGTTCCTTCTCCTTGATAACCCGACAGTAATACAGTAGCGTTGGCATCGCCCAAAAAATGCTCAAAGTATGTAAGTACTCTTCCACCCGAAGCCATGCCACTTGCGGCAATAATTACCTTGGCCGATTTGTCTTGGGCCACTCTTGCAGTTTCTTCTAATTTCCTAACGACCTTTGTTTCCTTTGTTATTTTCAAGCACACCTCAGCCGATAGCTTATGCCATTCCTCATGTCTCTTAAATACATCAAGTACGCTTACTCCCATTGGGCTATCTAAATAAACCGGAATGGCGGGTATTTTACCTTCATGCCTTAATTGCCATAAATAATACATTAGCAACTGCGCTCGTTCTACTGCAAAACTAGGAATGATAATAGTTCCCTTCTTTTGCATTGCCTCATTCAAGATCTCGGCTAACTTTTCTTTTTTTTCGGAAGGATGAATGCGATCGCCATAGGTTGATTCAATAACCAAAACATCTGCTTTGCTCGGTTGCTGTGGGTCTCTTAACAAAAGATCATTGTTGCGTCCAATATCCCCCGAAAAAACAATTACCTTTTCTCCGATCTTTATTTCAACAAAGGTTGCTCCAACAATATGTCCATTATAACAAAACCTAAAAGAAGTTCCCGGAAACAACTCTATCCATTTATCTAGCTGCTTGGCTTTAAATAAAGGAAAAACAGCCTCCGCCTCCTTTACTGTATAAAGTGGCTTAGCAGGTTTATGTTTAGTGTATTTATAATGATTTGCTCTTTCCGCGTCTTCTTCCTGTATCCTTGCGCTATCGGCCAATATGAGTTTAGCAATATCTATAGTTGGTTCGGTTGCATAGATAGTTCCTTTAAAGCCTTGTTTTACCAATAAAGGCAAATGGCCTACATGATCTAAATGACCATGCGTTAAGACAACAAACTCTAAAGTAGAAACATCAAAAGGTAATGGTTCCCAGTTGCGAAGTCGTAATTCTTTTAATCCTTGGAATAAACCGCAATCAATAAGGATTTTTTTATCGCCAACATCCAGTAAGTGTTTTGATCCGGTAACAGTACCGGCCGCGCCTAAAAAACGGATCTTTACGTTTTGTTTTTCGTTCATATAGTTTGTTACTCGTTAAATTTGATGTGTTTGATCTACTTGTTTTTCTTTTTTTCGGAGCCAGGCGAAGTTTTTGCCAAATTTTGAACTTCATTGAGTATCAACAAAAGTCGATTGCCTTTTATACCTATCTTTTCTAAAATGCGTTGGTCCTCGCTGATATCGGTAGACATTACAACCTTCGCATCGAGCAATCTTTGCTTTTCTACTTTTGTAAGTGTGGTTAGGCAGGTTATTGGATAAAGTCCCGAATTATCTATCAGATCTTTCAATCCTTTTCCTTTAGGATGATCCCAACTCAATAACTTTAAACCGGCACAGGTTCCATACTTAACAGCGTCGCCAGTAAATTTTGTATTCGTAACAACCCAGCCTTGGTGGATCATTTTTTCGTGGCCGGGCAGTTCTTTCCACGTCTTCTCTACATCTTGAAATCTCGCTTGAATATACAAAGGGATCTTTACATCGCTCATGGTTCCTGGCTGGTTATGATACTTACATTCGATCATACAATACGTGTTATCTTTTTCAGCCACCACATCAATCTCATGATTTACGCATTCGCCAACAACTACCTGACTAACTTTTGTAATATATCCATGATGTTTCAAGATCTCAGCAACAAAACTCTCGAATGAATATCCCGAAGGGCCAAGTTCCATAATAGCATTTTTAAGCTTGTATTTTGCTGCCACATGTTTTGATCTTTGTTTTAAAAGATTAAAGGCTATGCTGTAGATTTTTTTTGTAGTTATACCCTGAAATAATTTTGGTTTTATCTCATTTAAGATAGAATCAATAATATCCTTGCTTGCGCCCGACCTTTGCAATGAGGTTCGAAGTTTTTCTTCAGAAAAAGGAACTACTGCTCCTGAAGTTTTGGTTATTAGGGTATCTCTTTTCATGTATCTTCCAATTTACAAATAATTGCTCTCTGAAGCAAGTTGCTTTACTATTGTAACCACCCCAATTGCAAAAATAAGCACGAGTAGTAATTTTTTGAATTGTTCTTGATAAAACAAGACTACTATCTTTTTACCAATGAATGTTCCAACAAACCCTATAACGATTAAAATAGCAACCAAATAAAGGTCGTGCGTATGTACATAACCATTAACAGCGTATACAACGCTTCTTGTGAGATCAATTCCAAGATCAATGATGGCCGAGGTAACAATAAAACTATTCATCTCCAGGTCAAACGCTGCCAATGTCAATCCGCGAATAGCACCACCTGTTCCTAAAAGGCCTGCTGTTAACCCCGACAAAGAACCGCCTGCTATGGAATTAAATTTGTTTGGCTTGATCACCAGCTTTTTAAAAATAAAAAGTGTAAGGCTCATTACAATTAAAAAAATTGCCAAAACAATCTCAAGGATGTGGCTGTTAAGAAATTTAGAAAAATATGCACCAAGTGCTACAAATACCAATGAAGGTATGCCAATATTAAGTATGAGTTGTTTATTGACCCCTTCTCTAAACAATGTGATCTTAGAAACATTACTAGCCAAATGAAAAAGTGCAGTAATGCCCAGTACCGAATGAAAATCGAGAAAAAAACCTGCTATGGGAACAAACAATAACGATGAGCCAAAACCACTAATGGTACCAACTACCTCGGCGAATAGAGATAAAAGTATGAACCAACCAAGATTCTCCACTAATGCTGCTTCTTTACATATTTAAATTTATGAAGCTGAACTGCCTCTTCTATTGAATGGGAAACTGATAAGGTTTTTTCCTTTCTAGCCATTTCTGCTAATTTAGAGTAGTAACTTCCTAATATCTCTAGTTCGTGCTCGCTAAGGTTCTCAACATCAATTAAACGATTACTTGGGCCATTAAGGGCCGCTACCAATTCGTTTAACTTAAGATGAATGGCTCTGGAATCTTTATTTTGCATTCGTTGAATAAGAAACACCATTAAAAATGTGATGATGGTTGTGCTTGTATTAATTACTAATTGCCAAGTATCGGAAAACTCAAAATAAGGCCCTGTGATAAGCCACATTATAATAGTAAATAAAGCAGCCATGAAGGCCATTGTAGAACCACTGAAAACTGTTGCTTTGTGTGCTAAGGTTTCGAATAGTTTGCTTTTTGTTTTCATAGGGTATAATTATGGTTTAAAATTCATTTACTTTCTCCAAACCAACCAACCGGTTCAATTTCATTTTTGCGTTTAAACTAATTTTTTTATGGTATTTTTTTCTATAAATGCCATTACTTCTTCAACTGAATCCGTCATCAAATAAAGATCAACGTCGGTTTTTTTTATTGTTCCGTTTTGAGCCATTAACAATATATGCTCGTGAAGCAGCTTATGAAATTCTTTCCCAATCAAAACCACCGGAAAATGTTTTATCTTTTCTGTTTGGATCAAGGTAATTGCTTCAAAGAATTCATCTAAAGTTCCATATCCGCCAGGAAGCACAATAAACTCATAAGAATATTTTGATAAAATAACTTTCCTCACAAAAAAATATTTTATACTTACCCATTTATCCAAATAAGGATTTGGATTTTGTTCGGCAAGCAGAACTATATTACAACCTATCGACCTTCCATTTACGTCTTTTGCCACTCTGTTAGCTGCTTCCATTAAACCCGGACCTCCACCTGTCATTACAGTAAAACCAAGCTTTGAAACCTCTTGTCCAATGTTGCGAGCAACCTTATAAAAATTATGTCCCTCGTGAAATCTTGCCGAAACAAAAATAGTTACACAAGGCCCTAAGAAATGAAAAGCACGAAACCCTTTGATAAATTCTCTAAAGATCTTTATTGCAAAAAAAAATTCGCTTTGTCTCGATCTTGGCCCTTTTAGGAAGTCAACTTCATCGCGATTGATTTTTGCTACATTTATATCAACGGGCATATCATTATCTTTTCTTACGTTTGAAATATTTCTTGAAAGGCCATGTATACTTCAAGGCTTCCATATTTTCATTAAAATTGCCGGCACCTAATTTTAAAGTCTCTACGCTTTGATTTAGGTTGTGAATGAGTGAGGTATCGTTCAAAAGAACACCAATAGTGCCTTTGCCTTGCTTTAATCCTTTTATCACATGCCCAAGATCACCCGTCATAACTGCAGCGGTATCACTCAAGCGTTCGAGTTTAACAACTGTTTGTTTAATTTTTGAAGAAAGCGTTGTATCGGTAATTAAAGCGCCCAAACTTCCTTTTCCATTTTGAATCCCAGTTAATATATTTCTCAAGTCGCCAGTAACCATAACACCATTGTTACTCATTACCTTTAAATTAACTATCGACGTTTTTACATTCTCGGAAACCATGGTATCCATGAGAATGTTCCACAAACTATTCTTATTATTTATTTTATCGGTAATAGTTCTAAGATTTGAAGAGATAACCATGATATTCTCGTTTGTAACATTCAAGGTTCTTATCATTTCATCCATTTCAATTGGCTTGAGTGTTTTAAGTACGGCGTCCTCTTCAATACTTGGTGCTGCTTTATTATCCGAATTGATATTAACCAATTTATTTCCCATTAAACCGTCGGTACCAATACTTACGATAGCATTTGTTTTAATATACGGTTGTGCTTTTTTTTCGATGATCATTACAACTTCTACTGTTGAATCGCTGATGATGTCAACTGACTCAACTGTTCCAACGTCGATGCCCGAAAAACGCACATTATTCCCTTTCATCAATCCATTCACATTATAAAATCTGGCGCTAATAGTAACCGTATCGCTAAAAAGACTTTGTTTACTTCCAATGAAATAAAACGCTGAGATAAGGAGAACAGTTCCAGCGATCACAAAGAGTCCAAGTCTTATATTTTTTAAATTTTCGGCCATTATAAAAAGAATTCTTGAATTTTTTTGTCCGTTGATCTTTCCAGCTCTTCATACTTACCTTGCGCATAGCATTTACCATCTATCAACATAACAATGCTATCTGCTACAATTTTCACACAGTTAAGATCATGCGAAATAATTATTGATGACGTATGATAAGTCTTTGCCAATTCACGCATCAATTTACTGATCTCCTTTCCGGTTATAGGATCGAGCCCGGTAGTTGGCTCATCGTACAAAATGATCTCTGGTTTTAAGATCAAAGTTCTGGCTAACGCAATTCGTTTTTTCATTCCACCCGAAAGTTCCGAAGTGCGCATATCAATGGTGTGTGCCAACCCAACATTTGTGAGAGCTTCAACAACTAATTCATCTATTTGCGTTTTTACCATTTTTGCTTTATGCCTTCGCAATGGGAATTCAAGATTCTCTCGAACGCTCATAGAATCGTACAAAGCATTACTTTGAAATAAAAAACCAACTTTCGCTCGGATCTTATCCAATTCTTCATTTCTCAATTCAGGAATATTTTTTCCTAATACATTTATTTTTCCAGAATCGGGCTTAATGAGCCCAATGATACATTTGATCAATACTGATTTTCCGGAGCCCGATTTTCCAAGAACGACAACGTTTTCGCCCTTATTGAGAACAAAATCAAAATCTTTCAATACTTTGTTTGTTCCAAATGACTTTGACACATTACTTAATTTTATCACCGGCTCATTAGTAAATTGCACTTCAGGTTCAGCTATTTCAGTTTTGGTGATCATGTAAGGCTTAACAGGTCGATTATTTGTACAGCTAAAAGATCTAATATAAAAACTAATAACGACGAAATTACAACGGCGGAATTTGCAGAAAGCCCTACTCCTTCTGTTCCTTTGTTTGAATTATAACCCTTGTAACATCCAATGGTACCAATGGCAAATCCAAAAAAGAATGTTTTAATAATAGAAGGGATAACATCGCTAAATGCGAGCGTATCAAAAACCTGATTCCAATACAAATCCCAACTAACAACACCACGTATGTTTGCGCCTAAATATCCTCCGTAAAGTGAAACAGCATCGGCCAGAACAACAAGGATCGGAATTGTAAGGGTTGCAGCCATAATTCGGGTAGCCACCAAAAATTTAAAAGGATTAGTGCCCGAAACTTCCATGGCATCTATTTGTTCAGTTACTTTCATAGAACCAAGTTCGGCGCCAATTCCGGAACCTATTTTTCCGGCACAGATCAATGCCGTTATAACGGGAGCTATTTCGCGCACAAGAGATACCGAAACCATTTTTGGAAGCCAAGCTTCTGCACCAAATTCTACAAGTGTTGGGCGCGATTGAATAGTAATTACTAAACCCATTATAAATGCAGTAATAGCAACAAGTGGTAATGATTTATAACCAATAAAAAAGCATTGCCGCAAGAACTCCGCAAACTCATATCTGGGTTTAAAGGCTTCTTTGAAAAATCGACCGGCAAAGCGGGCAATATCACCTGTTTCGTTTAGAAAGCTTGTAAAAATATTTGGTGTCATTTTTGGTATACTACTTCTGAAAGGTAACGATTACTTCCTGATAAATACTATTAAGAATTTAATTAAGTTATACCACTAGAAGGGAAAATTATAACCCATCATCTAATTACTCATGAATTGACATGACAGGCAGCTTAGAAACAAATGCAATCTTTTTTGTATTTGATTCTGAAAATAAATTGTAAAAGAGTGAATGTTTTTTACTGATGATGGCTACAAGGCTGATGTCGCCCAAAGCACAGTATTTTTTTACGCCATCCTGAATATCTTTAGCCTTTATGATATCAATTGGGAGTTTTTTTCCATTAATACTTAAAGTGCTGATAACCGGGTTGAAGATCTCATCCTCCGTTCTAACATGAAGTACTTTTACCTTGATGCCGGTATCTTTTATAAATCTTTCAAATCCTTTTAAAGATGATCTTAGCAATTTTTCATTATTATCAACCGCTAATAGTACTTTTGACAATTTGTGCACTTTATATCCTGACGGAACAATGATCACAGGGCAATCAATTTTTCCTATTAAATTAATTCCATGACTTCCGTATATGAATTTTGCTATTCTTTTTTTTGTCTCCAAACCCATTACCGCTGCTTCTACCCTATGCGCTTTTATAAAATACTTTAGCTCATCTTTAAATGCGCCATTGGTAGCAAATGCACTAATGTTAACTTTTGGAAACTCTAGTTTCAACTGTTTTAGAAGTTTATCTGTTTTATCTGCGCTTACTTTCCTAATGGATTCATAAGAGAAGCCATATAAACCAACATTAGAATGAATAACAGGAGATTCAAATAAATTAAAAATGACCAATTTGCATTTGGATATCTGAGCCAATTCCGTGGCATATCTGCAGGCATTTATTGATGAAGTTGAAAAATCGGTACCGGCAATTATTGTTTTCATATTTCTATTTTTTTATTCATAAAAAAACCCAACCATGAAAGATAGATCGGGCTTTTCGGATAAAACTCTTTCAATTCGCTTACGCGCTTATCTTACTTAAAGCTTCACCTTGACTATTTTGTTCATCTAAAGTCCAGCCATCCGTTACTGTAGTTTCAAGCCATGCCCTTCCCGATTTCCTAAAAACCTGAACTCCCAATCCATAAACATCTCCAAAGTTTTGCTCAAGATCAGAAACCGTCATTTGCGGAGTAATAGTTATTTTTCCTTTATTATGAATGGTTCTACATTCGCCTAAAGTTTTACTATTGTGCTTTATGAGTTTCTTCGCAGAGCCGCCACCAACGGTGTGTGGTTTTGAAAAGAACTCTAGTTTTAGATAAGGGAATAACGTGCTAAATTCTTCTTGAATTGCAAAGATCTTTCGGTTATCAGTAATTACTACTTGCATATTTATTTATTTAATACTTGTTAATCTGAACATAATAAATACTATGTTTAAAATGATTAGGTTCCGTGTAATGCTTATTGAAAGATCAACAAAGCGATATCCAATGCAATAGCAATTGAACTCGACCATACAATTAAACGCATTGGCATAACTGCAAGCATAAAGGATAATGAAAGAATAGTTGGAAAAGCGACTAAAGCAATTTTAAATTCGTTATTTCCTGCGGCATAAGACGCTGCAAATCCACCCATACATCCAAGTACAACAAGCATCATCGCCATTATTCCATAACGATTAAATTCCGCCATCTGCCAAAAACTCGACATTGGTTTTGCATTTGCTATTTCACTTTCTGTTGAATCGTTGATTGTTTGTTGTTTGCTGATTGTTGTTTCCATGATTTTGTGTTTTTAAGGTTTAAAAATTAAATGGTTTAATGATAAAACGTTCCAGCCCTGAGGCACAATTAATAAAAACAGTAGTAATGATAATCGAGGCAGAACATAGCGAGTATCCCACATTGGAGATGCAATTCCAAAACCAATGGCTGCTATGATCAAGTTGATTCCTAAAAGGTATAAAGCATAATATTCAAAAATTCCTAAAATCAATAAGAATCCGCAAATAAGCTCGGTGTATGAAGTGAACCATGATGCTGCTACAGTAAGAAGTCTTGGAATTCCTTTATTCGCAAAATTTGCCTCGAAGGTTGCAACTACATTTCTTACTTTAATTTTAAACACCGCATCATAACCCTGGAAAAAGAAAAGGCATCCCAAAAAGACTCTCGCTATTAATACAGCTACAATTTCGTGATATTGGTTGATGTTGTTCATTCTGTTTTAATCCTCTATTCTGAAGCAAAGATATTGAGACCATGCAGCGTAGGGAATGAGTGAGGTCAGAACCCTGTATGATTATTGTCAGTTTTTGTGGGTTGACTTATGTCATGTTTTTACTTAAAATTGCACTTGCGTGCGGTCATTCATCGCTGTAAATTACCTTTAAGACTGAATTTTTAACGAAACATTAGAAACCTCATTATCTTACCCTCATGAAAAAGATACTATTTATAATACCTTCACTATTACTTATGAATTTTGCAGTTACAACCATCGACAAGCAACCTTACGTGCTATTTAACGCCAAAGGCGTAAGAACCAATTAGGGCCAACTATTAGCCGAGGCCAAAAAAGCTGATATCATTTTGTTTGGTGAGTTACATGATAACCCTATTTGCCACTGGTTACAAAGAGAATTAACGGAAGATATGCTTGCCGAAAAGAAAACCAATCTTGTTTTACGTGCCGAAATGTTTGAGGCCGATGATCAAATTGCATTGAATGAATATTTAGCAGGTAAAGCCTCCGAAAAAACAATGAAAGATGAAGTTAAGCTTTGGAATAACTTTGCCACAGATTATAAGCCTCTTTTGGATATTGCTAAAACCAATAAATTAAAGTTTATTGCTGCCAACATTCCCCGTAGATACGCCAATTTGGTGTATTCACGTGGTGAGAAGGTTCTTGATAGTATTGATGTAGAAGCTAAAAAATGGATAGCGCCTTATCCCATAAAATACGACAGCACTTTAAAATGCTATAAAGATATTTGGGAAAACGCAGGTGGGCATGGCGGACAAAACTTACCAAAATCACAAGCCTACAAAGATGCTACAATGGCGCATTTTATTTTGAAAAACTGGAGCAAAGGAAAATTATGTATTCATTATAACGGCGCTTATCACAGTAATAACCATCAAGGAATTGAATTGTATTTGAAACAGCAGAATCCGGATCTTAAAATCATGGTAATATCATCTACAGAGCAAAAAGATAATACTAAACTGGATGAGAAAGCTATGGATAGCGGAGACTTTATTATTTGCACCCCATCTACCTTAACAAAAACATACAAATAGATCAGTTGCGCATGTTCGCCAGCTTATCGTAATTAATAACAGAGATCGTACTTCCGGCGATTTCTATTAATTTTTCTTCCTTAAAATCGCTCAGGGTACGAATAACAGTTTCGGTAGCTGTACCAACAATATTTGCAAGATCCTCTCGTGAAACATTCATGCTAAACTTTGTATCACCTTCTTTTTTGTATTTATTAGAAAGCTTAACGAGCGCTTCCGCTACTCTCTTTCTAACCGAATTGTAAGCGAGTTTTACCAACTGGTCTTCCTTTTCTATTAAATTATTAGAAAGGATCTCAATGAATTTACGAGATACTTCTGCATTTTTATAGATAAGTGCAAAGAAATCCTCTTTAGGGATCATATACACATCCGAATCTTCAAGAGCAGTAGCAGAGCTCGTATATTTTTCTCCTTGAAGTAGTGAAAGGTATCCAAAAAAATCTCCTTCGTTGTGAAGTTCCGTTATCAGTTCCTTTCCGGAATCGCTTGTTTGAGCAATTTTTATTTTTCCCTTGCTAACAAAATAAATACCCTTTGGATACCCACCTTCTTTATAAATATCATCTTTCTTTTTGTAAGTTCTTAATTCTCTTTCCTCCGAAAGTTTTTTAAGGGATTCTATACCCTTAGCTTCATTTATAAAATCGTTAATGCCGGTTACATTCTTTGTGAATTCTTTTTTCAGGATCTCATTCTTTTTTAAACGACTTTCAATAGCATTGAGCAATTCAACATCGTCAAATGGTTTGGTTAAATAATCATCTGCCCCCATTTCCATTCCCTTTCTAAAATCACTTCTTTCGGCTTTTGCAGTTAAAAAAATGAATGGTATACTTGAAGTTTCCACATTTTTTGAAAGCAAATGTAAAGCACCATGCCCATCTAACACAGGCATCATGATATCACAAATAATAAGATCAGGTTTTTCCTTTTGCGCAAACTCTACACCTTCTTTACCATTCTTAGCGGTAATAACTTTGTAATTAGCTAAACTTAATATCTCCGCTGTGTTCTCGCGCACATCCTCGTTATCCTCTATCAAAAGAATTTTTTTCATTCTATTGTGGTATTATAATTGTAAATGTGGTGCCCTTGTTCTCTTCGCTTTCAAAATCCAGCGAGCCATTCATTAATTCGGCGTATTTTGCAACAATATTCAAACCCAAACCTGTTCCTTGAATATGCGTTGCGTTATGTCCTCTAAAAAATCGTTCAAATAAATGCTTTTGATCCTCTTTGGAGATGCCGATTCCATTATCCTTTATAGAGATCTTTACAGAAGTGTCGGAAGCTACTGAAGTGATCTCAACTTTTCCAGATTCTGGTGAAAATTTAATGGCATTAGATATCAAATTAAAAAGAACATTCTTTAAGAGTTTTTTATCTAAGGTAACTTTTACTTTTCCTGTATGTTCCTGAATAAGCTTTTGTGCACCTGTTGCCATACCATTCATTTCACTTACAATATCATAAATGAATGTTTTAAGATCGATATCTTCCGGCAAATTCTCTATTTTACCTTCTTCCAGTTTACTTACAGATAAAAAATCATTTAATATATCTGTTAGGTTATTGATTGATGTTTTAATTTTACTTACGTGTTTAGTTTGTTTTTCAATATCTTTTTGTTCACCATACTTGGTTACTAAAGATAACGAAGACATCATGGTAGTGAGTGGCGTTCGAAATTCGTGAGAAGCCATAGAAACAAAACGGGATTTGAGTTCACTTAATTCCTTTTCTTTATCAAGGGCTTTGTGTAGATCTTTTTTTGTTTTCTCAAGTTCCTGAATGGCCTCTTCTAAAATAAGAGTGCGATTCTTCACTTGCCTTTCCAATTCGGTAGAGTAATTTCGCAATTTTTCTTCTGCTTGTTTACGAACGGATATATCTACAACAAAACCAATCACAAATTTACCCTCCGGGGTTGAGTAAGGACTCAAACTTATCTCTACCGGAAACTCACTTCCGTCTTTTTTTTGGCCGGATAATTCAGAACCACCTCCCATTGATCTAGCATGAGGGTTTCCGTGAAATTTTTCTCTATGATCAATATGTTTGGCTTCTATCCTTTTGGGTACCAGTACTTCAATTCGTTTCCCTAATAACTCCCCCTTGCCATACCCAAAAAGCTTTTCGGCACTAGGGTTTATACGAACAATCTCGCCCCTGTCATTTACAACAATAATACCCTCGGTAGCAAATAAAAACAGAGCGTCTAGACCTTCTTTACCATCCATTTCTTGGAAATTTAACGTATTCATTGTAAATTTAGTAGAATTTAGCGATTAGTGAAACAAATATAAAAAAACACTTTTTCACTAAGTATGACTAAAATCATATGAACCTCTGAGCTTACTCAGAGGGGCTTCTAAACCTTTTACCGACCTTTGAAATCGTAAGCACTAGATAAAAGAGCACGGATTCGTAACACTATCATTAATTAAAAAACAAACCTATGACACCAACAGAAAATTTACATTATGCAATAGGCGAGTTGGCTTATGCTATTGCAAGTGCCGACGGCGAAGTTCAAAAAGAGGAACGCAAGAAATTTCAAGATATAGTTGCAGCAGAAATGCGATGCAAAGATTATGGATTTGATGTTTCTGATATTATTTTTAAAATAATGGATAGAGATAAGACCGCTACAAAAGAGGCTTATGATTCGGCCATGAAGCAAGTACGCACCAATAGTCACTATCTAAGCCCCGAACTAAAAAAAACCTTTATTAATGTGATCGAAAAAGTTGCAAAGGCTTACAGCCCTGTAACTATTGATGAGAACTCCTGGATAGAGAAATTCAAAAAAGACATTGAGACATTAAATGGCGACCCAGTTTATTACAAACAAGCATTAATAAAATAACCTAAAAATAAAAATGGAAACAAAAAAACAAATCGGTATTTGGATGGATCATTCAGTTGCTCATATATTAGAACCAAAAGATAACACTATTGTAACAAGCAATATTGAGTCAGAATTTACGTACGAACAAAGACAACATTCTTTAGGAAAGAATGAGAACCTTATGCATAATAAAGAACAGCATATGCAATCTAAATATTACAAAACTATTGCCGATGCGGTTAAAGGTCATCATGAGATCCTTCTTTTTGGACCTACAACTGCCAAAGAAGAATTATCAAATCTTCTTAAAGCCAATCATCATTTCTCAAATGTAAAGATAGATGTAAAGCATGCCGATAAAATGACAGAAAATCAGCAACATGCTTTTGTAAAGAAACATTTTCTCTTAAGTTAAGCTTCTTTTGAACCTAAATAAAAAACCGCAATCTCTAAGAGTTTGCGGTTTTTCTTTTTGCTCGTGCAATAATGTGCCGGTTGGGTAGGCTAAATAGTCGAACCTCAAAAAGTATTTTTATTATTTGGGCGCCTTATCGGGCTATCACTTCAAGCTTGTTTGTCCTTTGCTATGTTTGTCGCACTGCGG
>JAWXAS010000009.1:0-7375 GCA_034439635.1 Bacteroidota bacterium
AGTGCGACAAACATAGCAAAGGACAAACAAGCTTGAAGTGATAGCCCGATAAGGCGCCCAAATAATAAAAAATACTTTTTGAGGTTCGACTAATTAAGCTTCTACTTCCGTTACAATACTTGGGAAGATCCTAACGTTGTTGTTCTCTTCTCTTCTAAATTGGTACGTGTATTTGTAATGACTCTCTAATCCCGATTTGTTTGGTAAACCGTTGATCATCATAATATTTCTATTCTTCGCAAAACGTAATAATTCACGTAAATAGTGAGCCGAAATTTGCCCTACCTCGTCAATAATACAATGTACCTTAAAGTCTTTACTGCTTCTATGCGATGATTCTTTAATGAATACGTGGAGTAGGGTAATATAAATGATCGCTTTTACAAGGATATCTGTTCCGGTACTTCCAATGCTATCAATTTTATGTGTCCAACCGGTTTCGTTCATACCTTCTTTAATATTGAACTTCAACTCAAACAGATCTTGCAATCTGATCTCTTCTTGCTCTTGTTCTTTAATGGCATTTCGTAATTGCTCAAGTAATTTAACTGCTCTTCCGCTGATCTCGCGTTTTTGACCTGTAGCAAAGTCGGTATTAAATAAACCTTCGTTGTATACCAATCCATTTTCTTCACGGAATTCTTGAATACGCTTTAGTAATTTGTAAACTTTATTATCTGATTCCTCTAAACGGATCTTGATGAACTCGATCAATTTACTTTCTTCGAATTCAGCTTTCTTAAAGTCTTCGGCAATTAATTGAATGATGTGTTGGATCTTATCTTTTTGCCCACTTAACTCCTTTACTTTAGTTGCAATACTATCCGTTACTAAACCAATTTGCGTTGCAGTTTCTGCAATTGATAATTCAATTTTATTTTCGTTGATGAACGAGCGTAAATTTTGAGCAAAACGCTCGTATTCACCCTGTGTAGCATCATTACGAATAATAAAATTGAAGTGATTGTCAATACGATATTTGCCGGCAAATTCGTTTACATAACGTTGAAATGCTCCGTACTCTTCGTTAAAGTGCGAATCGTTCTTTAATAATTGAGTACAAAGATCCATGATATTGTAATTCGTACGTTTTGCTTCGGCACGTTCAATTATATCTGAGTATTTTGCATACACCGGTGTTTCACGGAAATTATTGCTATAGAAATTGATACCATTATTAAAGTTTATCAACTCTTCATCAAAGGCACGTTTTTGCTTGTTGAGTTCCATACGCTTCATATTGTATTTACGTGTGGTCTCTTCCAGTTGATTTCCTAAGTCGTTATTCGATTTTACAAATTCTTCTTTCTTTTGGATCAAATCGGGTAATTTATCAAATGTTTCGCGCTTGTCTTTCATGTAATCACTTACAATTTGCGAGTACTGCTCAATTTCCTTAAGCATTTCTTGCAATTCGTTCATGCGCTTTTCAACATTTTTCAATTGTTTCGAATCAACTCCTTTGCTTTTGAAATTACTTTCTTTTTCTTTAGCTAATTCTTCTTCTTTGTTCTCAAATTCTTTTACCTGGTTCTTTTTCTCAACCTCAAGCTCGCTGATCTCTGTTTCCTGTCTTTGTTTTAATTCAGATAAACGTTCATCATTGTATACTTTTAGTTTTTCAAACTGTGTGGTAAATTCATTTAAAACGGTATTCTTCTTTTTGTTTAAGATATTTAATTCCTCTTCAATAATATTTAAGCGCTGACGGTTACCGCTCAACGACTCTTCAATTTCCTTACCAGCTCTTTGTTTCCAGTCTTCAAATTCTTCAGATAATTTTTTCTCACGCTTATCAGCTAACTCTAAAGAGTAACTCAAAACCTTTACATCTTCTTTTAATTCGCCCAATTGCTTACCGTATTTATCGGCAGCTATCATTTTCTCTTCGTTATTGCTCGTTTGAAATTGATTTAAAGCTTCTTCAAGGTCGCGTATTAATGCTAAACGCTCATTTTTATCAAATTGGTATTGTTCTATTGATTTTGAAACTACTTCAACCGGCTCCAAATTTAAACTAATACCATATAATGTATTGGCAGTTTCTTGCGTTAACTCAGGGGTAAGATCAGTTCTAAATAATAATTTCTCATTCACAACTTTACCAATGCTTTCATGCCAGTTTTTTACGTTTTTTTCTAGGTAACCATAAAAAGCATCATGTTGCACATTTAATTTCTCCTCAATATCCTTGATCTCTGTTTTGATCTTGATGATCTCGTTATTGGTTTGGTTTATGCGGTTGTTCAAAGAAGCTTTCAAACGCTGCTCTAATGCTTCCCACTCTCGTTGCAAGGTAGAAACCATATTTTGCTTAATGGCTCTTTCGCTTTTGTTCTTATAACTAACAGCGCGTAATTCGGCCAACTCATTCTCCAAATTTTTGATCTCATTCTCATAAAAGCGAGTGTTACGAATAACTTTTTCTTCACTTTTTAGTTCGTTGAATTCAATTTGCTTGTTGGTCGCTTCTTGTGAAACTTCATTTAAGGCTTGTTCACGTTTATCTTTTAATTCAGCGTCACGTTTATTATATTCGTTCTTTTGTAATAATTGTAATTCATTATAGTGATTAAATACCTCACTGGTTTTTGAATTTATTTTATTAACGTATGCGCTTTTATCATTTCGTAATTGTTCAATTAACGAGCTGTATTTTATTTCAATACTAGCAACGTTTGAGGTTAAACTTTCATATTCTCTACGTGCAATATTTAGATCTACCTGAAGTTTCTCGCGTTCTGCATTCTTTTCAACGGCCTCATCAATATTCTTTTCTTTATAGGTCTTTAACTTTTTATTAGCTTCCCTTATGGTTCTATCGTAATAGCCTATCTCTTCACGAATATTGTTTTGTTTATCTTCAATACTGTTTTTTAAAGCATCGTGTTCGGTGGCTAAGTTTTCAAGCTCTTCTTCTTTCTTTTTGGCTGCTTCACGAATGGCTTCATTTTGCGATTCGGCAAAGCGCAAACTGCTACCCAATTTATCGGCCATTTCCATTTGCGATCCTTTAAGCATATGAACCTGGTCGTACTTCTTATCAATGAACTCAATAAGTTGTTGTGTTTCTTTTTTCAAATACACTTCAATATCTGAGTATTTTTCATTGAACTGACGTAACTGACGCTCTACTTGCTCTAATTTGATACTGCTATTCTCAGTTGTAAGTGAGTTAGCAATAAAGTCTTTTATAAAACGCGAATCGATACTGCTTTTTGATGATAAAAATACGTTAGTGATCGATTTTGGAATGTTTTGATATTTCTCGTTACCCTTAAGTAAGTGGAATTTTGATAAT
The DNA here is from genome assembly GCA_034439635.1 of Bacteroidota bacterium. Taxonomy (GTDB): domain Bacteria; phylum Bacteroidota; class Bacteroidia; order B-17B0; family Aurantibacillaceae; genus Aurantibacillus. Next base: position 3,302 of record JAWXAS010000009.1, read on the forward strand.
TGCTTATCAGTTTCTGTTCCGTAAATGATATTTCTGTAACGCTCAAACGTATCAATTTGATTTGAGATATAGATCCCGCGTTTTTCAAAATTGGCGATGATCTCTTTTATCTTCATGGCCTCATCATTTTGAGTGAAGAAGAAATCAGGATCATAAGGTGCATCCACAAAACGGAATACAATTTTATTATGACGGTAAACGATCACAAAGAAGTTTTTATCCTCTGTTGCTATTTCATATACGATATAAGAATTCTCATAACGGAAATAATGTTCTTCAAACGGTTTTTGTGAAGGCGAAATACCTAAGCCGCGGCTATTAGCGCTATAAAAAAACAAAATGGCACGTTGCAATGAGGTTTTACCAAAGTTATTGGTTCCTACAAAGCACGTGTTACCGCTTAGTTCAATGTCGGTATACTTTACGTTTGAAATGTTGATCTCTACGATCCTGTTCAATATTCTACAATTTTGCGTCATAATCTTTTTATTTTCTATCTAGCTTAGTACTTCGTCATTCTTAATTCGCACTTCTTCGTTATTCTTTTTTTAATTATAAATCAGTCCTTGCGCGTCGTCCGATCCACCCGTTGTATCTTCGTAAATTGCAATTGAATTAATTACATCCAATAAATAGTTGTATGAATCCAACACTTTATACGATTCTGTTTTTTCATCTTCTAACTCTAAATATGAATCTCTGCTCATTAAGTCGCAGATCTCGCGAACCTTATTGTGAAGTGTTTCCGAACGGTATAATGGAATTTTTTGTAATTTTTGTTTTAAGCGAACGTTCGCATTACACTCTTCTGCAATTTCAGTTGGTCTAAAACGGCTTCCGATAGTAATTTTGTTATCCATACTTGCCAAAAGATCAATAATATCAATATAACGCTCAAAACGTTCTAACTTTTTCTCAAGTTCACTGTTGGGTTCGCTAAGTTTTGAGAAGTAGAAATAATTATTTCCGCGCTCGATATTATATCTGATAACATTAAAATAGGCTTGAAGTCTATCAAAGTTCTCTGGGCTATTAATAATGTCATACAAACGATTCATTCCGTCGCGGGAACCGTTGCTGGAAATAAAATTTCCACGCGCCATTATCGAAAATATATCGTGTGTTTGTTTTGGTAAATTAAAATCTTCTGCCAACATAATGTTTCTTTTTTATGGTTTTTTGTTTCTTGTTTTCTGCGGCTTACTGCTTCTGCCAAAGCGTACTTTTATGCTTCTTCTTTTACTTCCTTTTTCTCTTTTTCTTTCATCGGCAAGATCAATGTATATCCTAATCTCTTTTTCTTTTGCTCATTATCTTGGTAATCGTAATACTGTAACCGGTACTTGAAATCTAAAATAGTTTGGTACTCCATAGCAATTTCCACAAATAGCGATAAACGTTCTTCAAATGTTATGGTACCAATACTTTTCGGAAATTTATAATCCATTAAGTATTCAAATAGGTTCGTTTTGTTTTGAGCTAAAAAACGATCAACTAATTTTTGTGTATCTAGTTTTATTTGTTGCTCTAAACCTTTATCCTTAAAATTCCCCGCCATTTTATCAGCAAGGCCACGAACCATTAAGCGGGTTAGTTTGTATTTTTCGGCTACGCGCTTGCATAATACATGCCCATCATCTGTAAATAAAAAGTCAACGGCAATTTTTGTACGCGGAGTTTTATGCCCATTGTAGCGTAGTGTATTAACGCTCGAAACGATCTCGTTAAAATTGGTTTTAAAATGCAAAGCACCGTGATCTTTTATCTCTTTTAATTTTTGCGCTTTTTTGTAAACGTCTAATTGGAATTGGATCTTGTTGATGAAATCTGTAATATCTGTTTGGATCTCGATCAAGAAGTCTAAGTTCTCTATCAAACTTCCTTTGAGGGATTGAATAATTCCGTAAAGTTCTGTGTCGTTGGTTAAATTGAATAGTGAACGCGCTTCTTCAACAACTTCTCCTGTGCGTTTAATAAAATCAATAATGGTATCACGTTTCAATCGATAGTCCTCAAGCTTTTGTAATTTAATTCGGTAATTACTTTCGTTCTTGTAGGTATCATCCACATTCTTTTGCAATTTGATGATCTCGCGAGTGATGGTGGAGTTGATGCGCTTTAAATATTTTTTTATTGAACGTAGGAAACGCAATTCGCGAACTTCTTGGTAAAATTTAATATGGCGATGAAGTTCGTTTAGATAATCGTTAATAAAGCCGGGAGTTACTTCGCCTATCTCCATAAAATCTTCAAACATAGAAACAACAGCGTCGTTCAAACTTACAATATTCTCATATTCATAAATGAGATCAAGTGATTTTAATTTTTGATATTGATCAGACGAAAGATCTCCGCGTGATAAAAGTTCGTTAACGGTAATGTTTTCACGATTGGCAAATAGAAATTCAATTGCACTACGATTTTGATAGAGCTGGGAGATTATATCGTTAATGTTGACCTGTAAAGCCATTTCTTAATTTGGTTTTAGTGTATAGCACAAACAAGTGGAAACCCCACTTTTTTTGCTAATCTTATAAAAATAAGAAGGTTAGGGAGTTTGGAAGACACACGTTATCAACAAAAAACGGAGTAATTAACCGTTTGAAGAGCTCTGGGCTCTGAAAGCATTGATAATAAAGGGGTTTGCAGGATGTTACTTAGAGAAAGCCGCTCAAATTAATTATGAACAGCTGTTATACAGTTCTAACAGGGTGTTAATAAAGCTGTCCCACTCGTATTTTTTCTTTTCTTTTTTAACGTTTGATACCATTTCAACTTCACGTTTGTGTTCAAAGAAATCAACCAAAGCATTCGAAATCGCTATATGATCTAAAGGAAGAGTATAGCCGCACACATTATGAGGAACAATTTCAGCTAAACCACCCACGTTGGTAACTAACATTGGCTTATCATAATAATAGCCAACCATTGTAACACCGCTGTTTGTGGCATTGCGATAGGTTTGCGCCACCAAATTGCTTGCGCAAAAATAATAGCGTACCATATCGTTAGCAATGAATTTATCGTGCAAAATTACCTGATCTTCTAAATGATAACGTTTGATAAGGTCGAGGTAAGGTTGCTTGTCTTCGTAAAACTCGCCAGCAATAAGTAAAGTTATTTTTTGTTGTTTAACCAACGCGAAATTGAGAGATTCCATTAAAATATCCAAACCTTTGTAATGACGGATCAAGCCAAAAAATAAAACAATATTGGAGTTTGGATCTAAATTTAGTTTTAGCCTAGCATCCTGCATGCTAAGGGGTTCGCCATACGTAGCGTACATTGGGTGTGGGGAGTAAGCTTTTTTATCTGTTTTTGAAAACGTTGAGATATCGCTGAGTACTTTTTTGCTCATGGCAATAAATCCATGGCACGATTTCACAAAATAGTTGGTGAACATTTTATCGCCAATTCTTTTTTCGTGTGGAATGATATTATCTGTAAGTGCCAAAACTTTTGTGTGCTTTCTAACTCTTCTTCCAATAGTTCCTAAGCACGGACCAAAAAACGGAAGCCAATAGCGGAATAAAATAAAATCAGGCTTTTCATTTTTAATAAAGCGCGCAACTTTTAACCAATTAAATGGATTAACGGAATTAATTAATGTATGGATCTTAATTCCTTTAGGAGCACTTCCGCTTTGCTCGAATTGTGAAGATCCCGGAAATAAAAAGTTTGGATATTGTAAAGAATAAGAGATGATCTGAGCGTTATGTCCTGCTTTTTTGAGCTCCTCGCACAAATTCTCATTAAACTGTGCAGGCCCGCCTCGCAAAGGGTAGGCGGGGCCTATGATGAATATTTTTAGAGATTTATTCAATTTATTCCACAATGTCAAACTGAGTTGAGTCGAGTTGGTGATATTGTGTAAATATAAGAAATGTTGAGAGAAAGGAAACTTAGATCAACCGATCAAAATTTATTATAGCTTTTGTTAATATCGGTCAAAGAGAGTACTGGGCTCACGGTTTTAGATAGAAACTTGGCATTTAAGATAATATTTGCTCTTTAAGCTTGTTAAAACTCCTAAGCTAACTTGTTCTGTATTCTAATTGTTGTATGTTTACTATA
>JAWXAS010000010.1:0-5457 GCA_034439635.1 Bacteroidota bacterium
GTTTAATTTACACTTAAAAACATCTGCCGCTTTTTTAATCCCTTTTTACTTTTTTCGAGAGATTTTTATCGCACTATTTTTAAACAAACTCAATAATAACAAGGCTTACAGAGTTTTTGAGGGACGACTATTTACTATTTGGCAAATGAAGTTAAGGATGGGTTGTCGCTTGACCGGTGTTATACTAAAACAAATCGCAATTCCAATTTTTTTTGGTCTCTGTGCATTTCGTTCTCTCGCTCTTGTTGGTTCATTTGTTTGATGGTTATTATTTATCCTCAATCACCTTAAACTCGTTCATGTCTTTTTCTATATCAATAGAGGAGGGAACAATAAGTACATTCGGTAACAAGGCCTCTAAGGCTTTAATTTTTTTCAGATTGTTTTTATCAAATTCGGTTATTGGCAGCGTGAGCACTTCCAGTTTTGTTAATTGAGAAATTTCTTTGGGGATAGCAAAGTCGGCATTTGGTTTATATAAATAATGCATGCCCTTCCCCGATTTCATATTCTTTTGATAGTTTTGTTTTTCAGCTTCCGTTAAGCTCAGGTATACATCTACGTCGTCTATATAAGAAGACTTAAATGATATATACTTTATATTCTTATATTTCAAAACCTCTAATGGAAATGTTTTTAAGCCTGCACAACATAAATGTAAGCCGGGTACGCTGTCGGCATTTGTTTTTTTTGCAACTTTTAAATTACCAAAGGCCAAATATAAAGTAACAATGTCTTTCTTTTTATTATGAAAATGGTAATTACTCATTTGTCCTTGCATGCAAATCTGTAACAATAGAAAGAAGCTTATAGTCAATTTTAACTTCATAGATTTTTACTTTGATCTTATAAATCCAAGATCATTCTTTGCTCTTCAATAAATTCTCCAACGCGTACATCTCATCTCTCAATCGTGCAGCTTCCATAAAGTCCATTTCTTTGGAGGCTTTTACCATGGCGCTTTTTATTTTACCTATTTGTTTTTTTAATTCATCAGCACTCATGTATTGAACTACAGGATCGGCTGCTATCGAAATATCATCTTTTTCCATGTATGCTTTTACCAATTTTCCATCAACCGTTACTTCAACACCACCCATCACGGGTGTCATTAGTGCTTTTTTTCCGGCTTGTTTCGGCGTTATATTGTGCTTAAAATTATATTCTATTTGCTTGTGTCGGCGGCGCAGAGTTTCTTCCATGGTAATTCTCATGCTATCCGTCACTCTATCAGCGTACATAATTACTCGTCCGTTAATATTACGCGCAGCGCGACCAACGGTTTGTACCAAACTTCTTACGTTTCGTAAAAACCCTTCTTTGTCTGCATCCAAAATTGCTACAAGCGAAACTTCGGGTAAGTCTAATCCTTCTCTCAATAAATTAATTCCAACTAATACATCAAACATTCCAACTCTTAATTGCCGTAATATTTCAATGCGCTCTAATGTATCTACTTCTGAATGTATATAACGGCAGCGAATATTCATTTTAATTAAATATTTGGTTAATTCCTCGGCCATCCGTTTGGTTAAAGTGGTTACCAAAACGCGCTCATCGTTTGCTACTACTTTATTTATTTCTCCAATTAAATCATCTACTTGGTTAGAGCATGGCCTCACTTCTATTAAAGGATCCAAAACTCCTGTTGGTCTTACTAATTGCTCTACCACAATTCCTTCGGCTTCTTGCAATTCGTATTCGGCAGGTGTAGCACTCACATAAATAATTTGTTTGTGCATAGCGGCAAATTCTTCAAACTTAAGCGGGCGGTTATCCATCGCCGAAGGCAAGCGAAAACCATATTCAACTAAATTTAGTTTGCGACTAAAATCTCCACCATACATGGCTTTAATTTGTGGAACGGCAACATGGCTTTCGTCAATAACCATCATAAAGTCTTCCGGAAAATAATCCAATAAACAAAAAGGACGAGTACCCGGCAAACGTCCATCCATATAGCGCGAATAATTTTCAACTCCACTGCAATAACCTAATTCGCGAAGCATTTCCAGATCATAATTCACGCGCTCTTCAATCCGTTTTGCTTCTAATGTTTTTCCTTGCGAATTAAAATGTTCCACTTGTTTGTGCATGTCTTGTTCAATTTGAAACATCGCAGATTGCAAAGTATCAGGAGCAGTAACAAACAAATTAGCAGGGAAAATAGAGAAGTACTGGAATTTATTTAAAATAAAATTATTAGCCGAATCAAATGTTTCAATAGATTCGATCTCATCTCCAAAAAATGAAATTCGTAAACTATGATCGGCATAGGGTAAATTAATATCAACAGTGTCTCCTTTTACGCGAAACGTTCCGCGCTCAAATTCAGATGTTGTTCGCGAGTACAAAGAACTTACTAATTGATGTAAGAATTTATTTCGAGAAATATTTTTTCCAACTTCAATATGGTGAATGTTCTTTTTGAAATCAGTTGGGTTTCCAATGCCATAAATACAACTCACCGAACTTACCACAATTACATCTCTGCGGCCAGAGAGTAGGGAAGAGGTGGCGCTCAACCGTAATTTTTCAATTTCTTCATTAATAGAAAGATCTTTTTCAATATACGTTCCTGTTGTTGGCAAATACGCCTCGGGTTGATAGTAATCGTAATAACTTACAAAATATTCTATGGCGTTATTTGGAAAAAATTGTTTGAACTCACTATACAATTGAGCCGCTAATGTTTTATTATGACTTAAAATTAAGGTTGGTTTATCTACATTTTTAATAACGTTGGCAACTGTGAATGTTTTTCCTGAACCTGTAACACCAAGTAAAACCTGGCTTGCTGTTCCAGATGTTATTCCTTGCGTTAATTGTTTAATAGCTTCCGGTTGATCGCCTGTTGGTTGGAATTCGGAGATGAGTTCAAAGTTCATAGCATAAAGTTAGGTGTTTTTCATTCTAATCCTTGCTACGATTTGTAGTTTTAAGGACAAATTAACCGCACCAATTACACTTTAATGGCAATTAGGGTTACGTCGTCTACCTGGTCAAGTTCGCCTTTCCACAATTCAAAGGCTCCATTAAGCATATTATATTGTTCGTTCAAAGGCTTATGAAAATTAGTCAGGATCAACTCTTCAAGTTGTTTGTACTTTAATTTTTTTCCTTTTGGCCCACCAAACTGGTCGGCAAAGCCATCGGTTAGCAAGTAAAAAACAGTCCCAGGCAAGCAATCTACTTTATGAGAATTAAAAGGTTTTCGATGATCGCTTTTGCCAACAGGTTGTTTGTCGGCCTTTATTTCTTTTATGGTAAGTTCAGCATTTGCTGCATTTCTTGGTTCAATGTACCAAAGCGTGTTATTTGCTCCGCTCCAATTTATTTTAGTTTTTTCGTCAGAATTTTCAATACGCAAAAGAGAGATATCCATTCCGTCTTTAATATCTTCGCCGCTTTTTTCAAAGGTTTCTATAACAAGGTCGGTTGTTTTGTCAAGAATTTTACCTGTATCGGTCAATCCAAATTCTTTTACAGATTTATCAAGGGCATTACTGCAAACAATACTTACCATTGCACCCGGTACTCCATGCCCTGTGCTATCGGCAGCGGCAATAAAAATAAAGTTGTTTCCATTTTTTTTCTCTTCAATATGCATCCAGTAAAAATCACCGGCAATAATGTCTTTTGGTTTATAAAGAATGAAATTGTCTTTTAAATACCTGTCAATTAGGTCTTTTGGTGGCAAAATAGCATGTTGCAAACGTTTTGCATACGTAATACTATCAATAATCTCTTTTTGTTTTTCCTCCACTAAAAGCTTTTGAAATTCGGTTTCTTTACTTTTTACTTCAATGATCTGTTTCTGACGCTTTGTAATTGTAAATCGTTTATACAAAAACATCGAAAACACAAGCACGATCAATAGAATACCGCCAACAGAAAATAGAATGATATATTGGATTTTTTTTTCTTCCTGTGCTATGGCTTTTAGTTTATCTTGCTCTGCTTCCGATTTTATAGCGAGTTCATTTTCTCTTTTTTCAACTGCAAAGTTTACTCTGAGGTCGCCAATTTGTTTACTGTTATCGAGGTTGAAGATAGAATCGTTGAGCTTCTTATGTTTCACGTAGTATTCATAGGCCTCTTTATAATTACCAAGTTTTGCATAAGCTTTCGCCACACTTCGGTTGGCGTGGCAAGTATAGAATAATTGCGATATTTTTTCGGCACTATCTAATCCTTTTTTGCTATAGTAAAGTGCTTTGCGATAATCTCCCAATACGTAATACATATCGCCTGTATTTACAACGGCTACTATTTGTCCTGGGCTGGCGGGCTGGGTCTCTTTGATATTTGTGGCCTTCAAATAATATTCCAGCGCTTTTGCATTAAGTAGCTGATCAGAATATATATTCGCAAACCCTACGTAGCAATTTGCTATTCCACTATTATCGCTCAATGCGATACGAATAGTTAGCGCCCTATCGTAATAAGCAGTTGCCTGCTTGTAATTCTTCAAAAAATAATAAACATTGGCAATTTGCATGTAAGACGTGGCAATACCTGCTTGCCCACCAATTTTTTTAGTTATCTCAAGTCCTTTTGTGTAATACTCCAAAGCCATTTTTAAATTATTTTGTGCGCTATAAACTTCCCCGAGTCCGTCATAGCAGATGATCATGTAGTCAACACTCTTTATTTCTTCGGCTATTTTAAGGGCTTGCTGATAATACTTTAATGTGAGTGGATAGTTAGGCATTACGTTATATACGAAGGCAATATTATGAAGGAAATAACACTCATCTTTACGATTTTTCATCTCCTTTGCAATCACAAGTGCCCTGTTATAATATTCGATGGAGTTTAAGTAATCGTAACTGTAATAATACATATCTGCAATATTCATATATGTATTCATTAATTCTAATTTGTTATTGATGGAACGGTTAATGCTTGCGGCGATTGAAAAATACCTGAACGACTCTTTATAATTCTTTTGTTTGCAGAAGGCAAAACCAACAACGTTATATGCCTTTGCAAGCTCATTTTTGTAACCAATTTTTTTAGCGTAACGCAACATGTCGTTGGCCATGATCATTCCTGTGTCAGGATTTACAGGGATGATATTCCATGAGAGGAAGTAAAATGCGTTTAGTCTTGTTGTGTCGGCAAGCTTTACATTTTTATATACCTTCAAAAGAGAATCGTTGTCTTGCGCCAATGCCGATTGAAACAAACAAAGTACACAGCAAAATAGAATTTTCTTTAGCATTGGATGAATTGAATAAAGTTATGAAATTTTATAGTGATTGTTTGCTATAGAATGTAGCTTTTACATTTTTTGATACATATTTGGGCGCCCCGCTCGCCCGATACACTCTGGAAGCTCTCGGCCGGGCTGCTGCAGGGTGTGCCGTGAAACAATAACAGTTGTAGGTTATTGTATGTTGAATAAAAGATGATAGTAGGTCTATCACAATCGCCGAGCATACGGAGGTTGTA
>JAWXAS010000011.1:0-8120 GCA_034439635.1 Bacteroidota bacterium
CCGATTGGTGGCTTTTTACCAATTGAACTTACTGAATTTAAAGCTCAAAAACAAGGTAATCATGTGCATTTAACCTGGAAAACTTCCTCAGAAATAAACAACAACTTTTTTACCATCGAGAAAAGTAAAGATGCAGTTATTTATAGTGAAATAGAATTCGTTAAATCAAAAGCAAAGCATGGTAATAGCAAAACAAGTATAAAATATGAAACTAAAGATTATTCCCCTTACACAGGAACTTCATATTATCGTTTAAAACAAACCGATTTAAATGCCGCAAGCAAAACATTTCCTATTGTTAGTGTAAACCATGAGGATATCACAACAATTAATGTTAGAGTTTACCCTAACCCTAATTCCGGTGAATTTACGGTAGACTTCGATGGGGTCAATAAAAACTCAGAACTTGAAATTAATTTAACTGATATAAGTGGTAAAATTATTTATAAGAAGCATTTTCAAGCAGGCTTTGAACAAAATTCAATTGGTCTTATTCCAAATGAAAAACTAAGTGCTGGGATATACATCTGCAACTTAATCTCTGAAGGTGTTAAATTTCCTGTAAAGGTGGTAGTTCAATAAAAACGATTAAGCATTCTTTATTCTAACATTTCATAAATTTCACTATCTTCGTATTGCGTATATCTAAATACATATACACCAATGCTTTATGAAACAATTTTTTAAACCTCTCTTATTTGTTGTTTTTCTGTCCAATTTTCTATTCGGTCAGTCAACTTACAACTCATACGCGCAGATCTCAAATATTTCAGGAACGAGTATGACTGTGACGAGTCTTACTGAACCAGCTTCGTTTTCGTTCGCTGCATCAGGAAATGTACTAATTATGCAGATGCAAGATGATGTTGTTGGCACCAATACAACCAATGCTTCTACCTTTGGGGATCTAGGTACAAATGCCAGTGCTGGATTATGGGAACAAAAAACAATTTCTTCAATTATACGATCAGGCACTACCGCCACAATTGTATTAACTGCTGCTTTAGTGAATAGTTACAATACAGGGGCAAACTCATCTTTACAAATAATAAGTTTCCCTTTACTAAATGCAGCAGCCTTTTCAACAACAAATAATATTTCAGGTACTGCTTGGACCGGCAGTATTGGTGGAGTAGTAGCTTTTGAAGTAGGTACAATATTAACTTTAAATAATAATATTACAGCCAACGATCTTGGATTTAGAGGTGGTACCGTTTCAGCAAACTATTACCCTGGAGGAACAACTTGCGATACTATTGCCAATACCTGGATTCAAGGTTCAAATATTAGAGGGCAAAAAGGCGAAGGCATATATAAAATGACAAACGCATTGTTTCAGCATGGGAAAGCTAAAGTATTAAATGGCGGAGGTGGAGGATCAAACATTAACGCTGGTGGCGGAGGTGGGGGGAACTGGACTGCCGGAGGTGATGGCGGACCGGGTTGGCCAGGAACTTGTCCATCTCCCGGAGCTGCAGGTAGAGGTGGTATTTCTTTATCAACCATAATTCCTTTAAACAGAGTTTTTATGGGCGGCGGAGGCGGCGGTGGTCAACAAAATAATTCTGCGTCAACTGCTGGTGGCAGAGGAGGAGGCATTGTTATAATCAAATCTGGCACATTAATTACAACTGGAACATGTGCATCTCCAAGAATCATAAGTGCGAATGGTCAAAGCGTAGTTACTAGCGGAAATGATGGTCAAGGCGGTGGCGGGGCCGGCGGCAGCGTCATTCTTCAAATATCAAGTTTTGGTGTATTAAGCACTTGTCAATTGAGTGTAACTGCAAATGGTGCTAATGGAGGCACAGTTAATACTTCAACCCATGCTGGAGGAGGTGCAGGCGGGCAAGGAATTATTGTTTATTCAATTGCTCAACCCACTAGTAATGTAACTTCGCAAACTAATAATGGCAACCCTGGCTGTAATAACAATAGCATACCTTGCAATAGTTCTGCTGGAAGTGCTAGCGGAACTAATGGCGGTGGGATTTTAAGTCCGATTGGAGGTTTTTTACCTATTGAACTTCTTAACTTTTATGCAAAAAAAACCAGCAATCACATTAGCATTGACTGGGTTACTTCAATGGAAATCTACAATGATCATTTTGTAGTTGAAAGAAGTATAAATGGAATTGAGTTTGCTGAACTGGCTATAATAAAAACCAAAGCAAAAAACGGAAATAGCAAAAGTTCTTTGAATTATAACACATTTGATCCTTCGCCAAATCCCGGAACAACTTATTATCGTTTAAAACAAGTCGACCAAAACGGAACAGTTAAATATTTTCAAACTGTGAGTGTAAAATTTGACAAAGTAACCCCACTGAGCTTTGCTGTTTTCCCAAACCCCAATAAAGGTGAATTTACTATTGATATTTCGGGTGTAGAACAAAATGATGAAATAGAACTAACGGTTGCCGACATTAACGGCAAAATTGTTTTCAAAAACACCATACAACCTTCGATGCAAACAACTAACATAAAAGTTGCACCTAAAGAGCGACTTGCTCCCGGTGTTTACATTTGCAACCTTTTATCAAAAGGAATCAATTACCCGTTAAAAGTTATAGTTCAATAACATTTATTAAGCATAATTTATGCCTTTAATGCCTTTAATTTTCGTAAATTAGAACTCTAATTTTTTAGTATGGAATTTAAAAGCGATACCGAGGCTATACAAGCGTTTGTTGCAAAATACAACGAGTTAAATAAAGAAATAGCTAAGGTAATTGTTGGGCAAGAAGACACTATTAAAAATGTGCTTATCTCTATTTTTAGTAACGGCCATTGTTTATTGGTTGGTGTTCCGGGATTAGCAAAAACGTTATTAGTAAGTACAATTTCTGATGCTTTAGGCTTGAACTTCAATCGTATTCAGTTTACGCCCGATCTAATGCCAAGTGATATTATTGGTAGCGAAATATTAGACGAGAGCCGTAATTTCAAATTTATTAAAGGCCCCATTTTTGCAAATATAATTTTAGCCGATGAGATCAACCGTACACCTCCAAAAACGCAAGCCGCTTTATTAGAGGCTATGCAAGAACGACAAGTTACTACCGCAGGAAAAAGATATAATTTAGATCAGCCATTTTTTGTACTGGCAACACAAAACCCAATTGAGCAAGAAGGAACTTACCCACTGCCTGAAGCTCAACTAGACCGTTTTATGTTCAACATTTGGTTAGATTATCCTTCTTTTAAAGAAGAGATGCAAGTGGTGAAACAAACAACTACAACGCAAAACATTAAATTAAAACATATTCTTTCGGCCGAAGAAATTGTTTACTTCCAAAATTTGATCCGCAAAATACCTGTTGCTGATAACGTTATTGAGTACGCCGTGCGCTTGGTTAACAAAACACGTTTAAATTCGGAGTTTAGTGCCGATGTTGCTAAAAAATATTTATCGTGGGGTGCGGGCCCTCGTGCTTCTCAGTATTTGATCATTGGCGCAAAATGCCATGCAGCTATCAATGGTAAGTTTAGTCCGGATATTGAAGACGTAAAAGCCATTGCCACCCCTATCCTCCGTCACCGTATTGTAAAAAATTACAAGGCCGAAGCGGAAGGTATACGAATTGAAGATATTATTAATCAACTTCTTTAAAAATGGATGTAAAGGAATTATTAGACGAGGGTGCATTTAAACCCGAGAAACTATTTGATAAAGAAAATTACAATACACTTACCATTGCATTAAATAGCGGTAAAGAACAATACAAAGAAAAAGATATTGATATTCTTATTGGCCTTTTAGACCCTGAGATCACACGTGAGGACAAAGAAGAGAAATTAGCTTACGTAAAGGATCATAAGCTTCATCAGTTATTAATTAAATCGGTTGTAGAAGCCGAGAACGATGAAGACCGCGCAAAATTATTATGCATTTGTTGGGAAAGTGGTTTAGACTTTATGGAACACTTTCTGTTTTTTGTTGAACAAGCTTGCGATCCCAATTTTCAGGTTGCTTTGGAAGCATTTACTGCAGCCGAGAATATTGAAAACGTAAGAGATGAAGCCATTCTTACTAAAGCTATTTTAATAGTAGAAGATTGCAAGAGCAGCCAAAAACAAATTTTAGAAGATCTTAAGTCGAACATTCTTTCAAGAAGAATATAATATGAAAACATTAAAAAGCTGGATACCCGTTAAAGAAGATTCTGATTTCTCCATTTATAATATTCCTTTTGGAGTTTATAGCGATACCAATGTAAAACACCGTGTGTGCAGCGCCATTGGCGAATACATTATAGATCTGTTTGAATTAGAAAGCAAAGATGTGTTTGATATCAATCGTTCGGTGTTTGAGCAAGGATATTTAAACGCTTTTATTGAATTAGGAAAACCTATCACCAATAAAGCTCGAACTCAATTACAGGAGATCCTTTGCGATGAGAATTCGTTTTTAAAAACCGATACTGCTTTTTTTGCAAAAGTATTTAAAAAACAAAGTGATGTAAAAATGTTAATGCCGGTAAAGGTTGGCGACTACACCGATTTTTACAGCAGTATTGATCATGCAACAAATATTGGAACCATGATCCGCGATCCAAAAAATGCTTTGATGCCAAACTGGAAACATTTACCTGTTGGTTATCATGGTAGGGCAAGTAGTATTTGTGTGAGTGGCCATAGTTTTTATCGCCCAAAAGGGCAACAAAAACCTGCAGATGCTGAAGTTCCGGTTTACGGCCCAAGCAAATTATTAGACATTGAATTAGAAACCGCATTTGTAATTGGCAAGCAAACACAAATGGGCGATACCGTTAGCACAGACAATGCCGACGATCACATTTTTGGAATGGTGTTGTTTAATGATTGGAGCGCGCGCGATATTCAAACTTGGGAGTATGTGCCATTAGGGCCATTTTTAGCAAAGAATTTTGCGAGCACGGTTTCTCCATGGATAATAACATTGGAAGCATTAGAGCCATTTAGAGTTAAAGGATATGTGCAAGATCCGCCTCTCCTACCCTACTTACAATATAAAGGCGATAAGAATGTAAATATTCATTTGGATGTTTATATAAAACCACAAAACGGCGAAGAAACTCACATCATTGGAAGTAATTACAAATACATGTATTATACCATGGAACAGCAATTAGCACATCATACAGTGAATGGGTGTAATATTAATGTAGGAGATATGATGGCGAGTGGAACAATTAGCGGCCCTGAACCCGGCGAATTTGGGAGCATGATGGAATTAACTTGGCGCGGTACTAAACCAATTAAGTTAAAAGACGGTAGCGAACGTAAATTCATAAACGACAACGATACGGTTACTATTAGAGGCTATTGTAAAAAAGAAGAAATGCGTATAGGCTTTGGGGAATGCAGGGGCACATTACTTCCAGCTAAGTAGTTTAAATTTTATAACTTTGTATATGAATTTATTTGACATAGAAGTACAAGAACAAGAAGACGTTTTAGTTGTAGAGCAAAAGCAAAGATCCCTTGTTGTATACAACGACGATTTCAATACGTTTGATTTCGTGATCGAATCGTTAATGAAATATTGTGGTCACGAACCAGAACAAGCTGCGCAATGCACTTATCTTATTCATTACAAAGGACAGTGTGCTGTTAAGAACGGTTCTTACAAACAACTAAAGCCAGTTTGTGAAGCACTTTTAGAAAAGGGACTTACTGCAAAAATTGAATACACCAATTAGTTTATGGCTTACTTAAAAAAAATATCGCTTTGTATAATTCTTGTACTCGGAATTACTTTTATTGCTTGCCATAGAAACGCTGTTACAGGAAAGATCGGTTTGAATTTAGTTCCTGAAAATGATCTAATGGCAATGAGTGATGTTGAGTATAAAAAATTCCTAGCAGAACATCCTCCTATGTTTGATGGAGATGAAAAAGTTCAACTTGTAAAAAATTGCGGTCAGCGTATTCAAAAAGCCGTTGAGAAATATTATAACGATAAAGGATTGAAAAATGAGTTAGCCAGTTACAAGTGGGAGTTTAATGTGGTGGATGAAGCAACTATTAACGCTTGGTGTATGCCCGGAGGAAAAGTGGTTGTGTATACAGGTCTACTTCCTGTAACGCAAGACGAAAAGGGTTTAGCGGTAGTTATGGGGCATGAAATTGCACACGCGGTAGCTCGTCATGGTAATCAACGTATGAGCCAAGGTATGCTTGCTCAATTTGGTGGTGCCGTTCTTTCAGTTGCGCTTTCTCAAAAACCACAAGCAGTTCAAAATTTATTTTTACAATCGTTTGGTCTAGCATCAGGTTTGGGAATGTTGAAATACAGTCGTAAACACGAATCAGAAGCCGATAAAATGGGATTGATATTTGCCGGCATGGCAGGTTACGACCCTGAAGCCGCAATAGCCTTTTGGGAACGCATGGCAGCAGGTGGTGGGCAAAAACCACCTGAATTACTAAGCACACACCCTAGTGATGAGAAGCGTATTAAAGATCTTAAGG
The DNA here is from genome assembly GCA_034439635.1 of Bacteroidota bacterium. Lineage (GTDB taxonomy): Bacteria > Bacteroidota > Bacteroidia > B-17B0 > Aurantibacillaceae > Aurantibacillus. The sequence goes on from JAWXAS010000011.1 coordinate 6,457, forward strand.
CTTTTATGCCTGAGGCTAAAAAGTATTATAAGCCGCAGTGATCTTTTGTGTTTGATCACAACTCTCTTTTAGAAAACCCGCTTAGAATTATCTACTAAATATCATTAACTTAGCTTTTTAAGTTAAGCAATGAACACTGCTCTCGTAATTATATTTATAATTGGTTACTTTTTTATTGCCATTGAACACTCCGTTGGTATTAATAAGGCTGCGGCGGCATTGCTTACTGCCGTTATAATGTGGGTTATTTATATTTTAAACTCATCAGAAACAAGCAGTCAACATCACATTGCAGAACAATTAACCGAAAATCTTGGAGAAGTTTCTGGTATTTTATTTTTTCTGTTGGGGGCAATGACCATTGTTGAATTAATAGACGTTCACGATGGATTTGATATTGTAACAAAACTTATTAAAACAAAAAGCGTATTAAAACTTGCATGGATAATTTCGATCATTACATTTTTTCTATCAGCTGCATTGGATAATTTAACCACAGCCATTGTAATGACCTCGATGGTGAAAAAAATTGTACCGCAATCAGACACCCGATTAAAATATATTGGATTGATCGTTATATCAGCAAATGCCGGAGGAGCTTGGTCGCCCATTGGTGATGTAACTACCACCATGCTTTGGATTGGCGGTCAATTAACTGCCGGAAGTGTTATTACAACTTTAATTATTCCTTCATTGGTGTGTTTAATTGTGCCGCTATTATTAATAAGTTCTAGTTTAAAAGGCGAACTAACTTCTAACACTGCAAACGAAACTATCTATACCCCTAGTTTGCGAAAAGAAAGAAATATTATTTTTTATTCAGGTATAGGTGTATTGCTGTTTGTGCCATTCTTTAAAACCATAACCCATCTTCCGCCCTTTATGGGTATTTTGTTTGGGGTAGGTTTGCTTTGGATAATTACAAGCATTATACACAAGAAAAAAAATGATAAGGAAAAAAGTGTTTATAGTGTATCGCATGCTTTAGAAAAAATAGACACCTCAAGCATTTTATTCTTTTTGGGTATTTTACTTTCCATTTCTGTATTGCAAAATACCGGCGTTCTAAATCAACTAGCACAAAGCCTCAATAACACTTTAGGCAACGAAAAATTAATAGGTGTCGTTTTAGGTCTTGTGAGTTCAGTTGTAGATAACGTTCCATTAGTAGCTGCATCCATGGGCATGTATACGCTTGAACAATATCCAATCGACCATTCGTTTTGGCATTTACTAGCGTACACAACAGGTACCGGTGGAAGCGCTTTGATAATTGGCTCAGCAGCCGGAGTTGCTGTAATGGGTATGGAAAATATTACATTTATGTGGTATGTAAAAAAGATCAGCTGGTTGGCCTTGGCCGGTTTTGCGGCTGGTGCGCTTGTTTTGCTTCTTTTTAATTAGTCTAACCTCTTTCTATAATTTGGTCTTTTCGCTGCTCTTCCATTGTTCCAACGATAAAATATCAGCCTTCAGTGCGAATGAAAAATTTCCGCAATCCTAAAATGCATGAGCTTTGATTAACTCTGTTTAGAAACCGCGGTTTACGAATTTTTGAGGGGCAACTAATTAGTCGAACCTCAAAAAGTATTTTTTATTATTTGGGCGCCTTATCGGGCTATCACTTCAAGCTTGTTTGTCCTTTGCTATGTTTGTCGCACTGC
>JAWXAS010000012.1:0-20444 GCA_034439635.1 Bacteroidota bacterium
AAGTTTAACTCTCTTTTGGTAGTTAGAGAAAACTTGTGCTCCCTGCCTGCCGGCAGGCAGGTATCCAGCTGAGCTACGGGACCATTTACTTTTTATAGTATACTTAGAACTGACCATAAAACGAGGTTTTAGGCCTCATTTTTTAGCAGGGCAAAGTTAAAAAAATAAATAATGCCCACAATTATAATTATTCAGTGCTTTTTGCGTTTTTTGTACTACTGGAGATATCTGTCATTATAGTTAATTACAACGTAAAGCATTTTTTGGAACAATGCCTACATTCGGTATTTGGTGCCCTCAAAAACACCAAGGCCGAGGTATTTGTAGTTGATAATAACTCAGTTGACGGATCGGCAGCATTAGTAAAGCAAAAATTCCCGCAAGTTAAGCTCTTAATAAATGATACGAATGCTGGTTTTTCGGTGGCAAATAATCAGGCAATTAAACAAGCAAATGGAAAATATGTTTTATTGTTAAATCCCGACACGGTTGTACAAGAAGATACGTTCGAAAAAATAATTGCTTTTATGAACGAACATCCTAACGCTGGAGGTTTGGGTATAAAAATGGTGGATGGCAAAGGGAATTTTTTACCCGAAAGTAAACGCGGTTTGCCAACACCTTGGGTAGCGTTTTACAAAATATTTGGTCTTGCAAAGTTAATGCCTAAGTCAAAAAAATTTGGGCAATATCACTTAACGTTCTTAGATAAAGACAAAACCAACCAAGTGGATATTTTAAGCGGAGCATTTATGCTTATTCGTAAAGAAGTATTAGATAAGATCGGATTACTGGACGAAACATTTTTTATGTATGGTGAAGATGTGGATCTAAGTTATCGGATCACACAAGCGGGATATAAAAATTATTATTTCGCCGATTCAAGCATTATACATTACAAAGGAGAAAGCACTAAAAAAAGCAGTGTAAATTATGTGGTGGTGTTTTACAAAGCCATGGCTATTTTTGCCAAAAAGCATTTCAGTAATAAAGGCGCAGGGGCCTACATATTTTTTATTTACTTGGCCATTTACTTGCGCGCTTTTGCCGCTATCAGTATGCGATTTGTGAAGCAACTCTTTTTTCCTGCCATCGATTTTATTTGCATTCTTTTATCCTTATACATGATTAAAAATTCGTATGAGTTGAATTTTAAGTTGTACCCTAATTTTTATTCGGCAAATATATTAAGCATAGCCTTTCCAATTTATACATTAATATGGATGTTCTTTTCATACCTAAGTGGAGGATACGATCAGCCGCTTAAATTAAAACGTATTATAAGAGGCGTGCTTACAGGCTCAGCATTTATTTTGATCGTTTATTCGTTGCTGCCGGAGTATTATCGTTTTTCGCGTGCACTTATTCTTTTAGGAACAGCTTCAACATGCATAGTTTACCTTCTTCTCCGAATTATTTACAGTATTGCGGGAATCAATCAATTTAAATTGAATGCCGAAGCCGAACAAAAATACATCGCCATTATTGGCGATGAAGAGGAGTTTAAACGCGTAAGTGATCTGCTAAAGCAAACAAGTATAAAGCCTCATTTCATTGGTTTTGTAAGTAATGAATCCAATGGCGTAAAGAATCCAAATTATATTGGAAATTTTACACAAATAGATGAGGTAATTGAAGTGCATAGGATCAACGAAGTTATTTTTTGCGCCAAGAATATCTCTTCGCAAAATATCATCAATAAAATGTTGTCGTTGGTTGCAAAAGATATTGAATTTAAAATTGCACCTCCCGAAAGCCTTTCTATTATTGGAAGTAATAGCATTGATACCGCCGGTGAATTGTATGTGATTGATCTGAATAATGTAGCAAGGCCCGAGAATAAACGAAAGAAACGCTTACTCGACCTCTCCATTTCAGGATTCTTACTTCTTGTGTTTCCACTAATTATGATCTTCCAAAAAAAGCCAGGTAAGTTTATTTTGAATACACTAAAAGTTTTCTTTGCGGTAAATACCTGGGTAGGATATGGCAATACAATTCGTAAAGATCTACCGGCAATTAAACCATCTGTACTAACTCCGGCCGATGAATTTGAAAATAACGTGAGTGGAGAGAAATTCAATTTATTATTACTTAATTATTCAAAGGAATATAAAGCCGAAAACGACATGAGAATTATTTTTAAAGCCTTCCGAAAATTGGGTAGCTAAAGTCGTCTTAAATCTACTGAAAGCGAAGCCAATAATATCTTCAAACAAACTGATTTATTGATAGTTACGGAAAAAATAATTAATGTTTTTTTAGGAATAAAAATATAGTATCTTTAATTCCTAAATCAATTTAACATATGCGTAAACTTGGTGTTGTACTTCTAGTTCTGCTTAGTTTTCTTTCTCAAGCACAAGAAAACCCGGTTCATTGGAAGTTTGAAGCAAAAAAAGTGAGCGATTGCGATTATGAATTAATTTTCAAAGCAAAAATTGATGAACCGTGGCACATTTACTCTTTAGTAAAAGCCGGCGAAGACGGTCCCAACCCAACATCTTTTGTTTTTAATAAATCTAAAGATTATCAATTAATAGGCAAAGTGGTTGAATCAACCACAACAAAAGTATTTGATAAGGTATTTGAGATGAATGTAGCTTATCATCCTAAGAGCGCAACTTTCACCCAAAAAGTAAAATTATTAAGTGCCGATAAAATAAAGATCACCGGAACTTACGAAGCACAAGTTTGTACCGAAGAGAAATGTATTTTTCCACCTGCCGATAAATTTGAATTTGAATTACAAGGAACTCCTGCCTGTGCCGGAATGGCGGGCGTTGAAGCAACGGATCTGGATTCAACAAAAATGTTGTCTAAAGATTGTGTATGCGATACAAATGCTATCGTTCAGGCAAAAGGTGGAACAATGAGTTCAAAAACACTTTCATTAAGTTCAAAAGTTGGGGAAGGAGATAATGATGAAACTACTGAGCAAAGTTGGTGGGGAATTTTTATTGCCGGATTTATTGGTGGATTTTTAGCCTTATTAACGCCATGCGTTTTTCCAATGATTCCAATGAATGTTAGTTTTTTTACAAAGCATAGTAAAACAAAAGCAGAGGGACTAAAGAATGCATTCATATATAGCTTATTCATTATTATTCTTTATGTTGGATTAGGTTTAGGTGTTACAGTTGTTTTTGGCGCTGGCGCACTAAATACACTTTCCACAAGCGTTTGGTTCAACCTTGCCTTCTTTGTGCTTTTATTAGTATTTGCAGCATCTTTTCTGGGAGCATTCGAGATCATTATGCCAAGTTCACTTGTAGGAAAAATGGATGCTAAAGCTGATAAAGGTGGATTGTTAGGAATATTTTTCATGGCCTTCACGCTCGCCTTAGTTTCGTTTTCATGTACAGGCCCTATTATTGGAACTCTTTTAGTTCAAGCCGCCGGAACAGGAAATATTTCTGGTCCGTTTTGGGGTATGCTAGGTTTTGCAATATCATTGTCATTACCATTTGGTGTGTTTGCAGCATTTCCGGGTTGGTTAAATTCATTGCCAAAATCCGGTGGATGGCTTAATTCAGTTAAAGTTGTTTTAGGATTTTTAGAGATCGCTTTAGCATTAAAGTTCGCATCCAATGCTGATCTTGTAGTTCAGGCAGGCATATTAACTCGCGAAGTATTTGTAAGCATTTGGGTTGTTGTTTTCTTATTGCAATCATTGTATTTAATTGGAGTTTTCAAAACATCGCACGATTCGGATGTAAAACATTTAAGTGTTACGCGTTTGTTCTTTGCAATCATTTCTTTCTTTATTACCATTTATTTGATCCCCGGCCTTTGGGGAGCTCCTTTAAAATTATTAAGTGGAATTTTACCGCCGTTGGAATATTCTGAATCGCCACACGGTTTTGGTGGAGGCGGTAACAATGCAATGGCTTCTGTTCAAAGTGTGGATCCTGAATTTGCAAAACATATAGAGGTGAACAAAAATGGCATTGTCCACTTTAAGAACGATTACGAACATGCACTAGCTTATGCTAAAAAAGTTGGTAAACCTTTAATGGTTGATTTTACCGGCCATGCCTGTGCAAATTGTCGTAAAACGGAAGATTATGTTTGGCCGGATGCCGGAGTAATAAAACGTTTGAATAATGATGTGGTGCTTGTTTCTTTATACGTTGACGATAAGCGCGCACTCGACCCGAAAGATTTTATGACTGTGAACTGGTTTGGAAAGGAACGAGAGATAACGGATATCGGCGACAAATTTAAATACATGGAAGAAATGCTGTACGGCCAAAGTTCACAACCACTTTATGTATTATTGGATCACAACGAAAAATTACTAAATAAAGTAAGAGGCTACGATCCCAACATCGAAGAATACATCAACTGGTTAGACGAAGGAATTTCTAAATTCAAATCAAAGGAAAAGAAGGATTAAAATCCTGCAACAAAACCTATTTGTATAAGTGGATTGTAGTAGATAGAATTTCTACCCGGAGTTAAATTATACAGTATAGAATACATTAAGCCTGCATTTTCTCCAAAACTTTGAAAGTAACCTCCCCCGGCGTATAAATAATCAACCCAAATACGCTTATCAGTTCCCGAATAGTAATCAGGTTGATTTAATTTATCGTATTGCACTTGCAAAAAAGCCCGGTCAAATATTTTATATCTTCCAAAAACACCTGGCCCATAAATACTTTGTGTGAATTTTCCGTATTTGTTCTTTAAACTAGTATAACTGTAACTTAAACCAAGTCCAACGGTGAACTGTTCTGTGAGTCTATATCCTACATTGGGATTAGCCGTAACATAAACCACATTTCCGTATTGGCTTGCATAAAATCCCGGCATAATAAATCCTCCGTAAGTTATGTTATCTCTAATTGACTTAAAACGATCGGGCTTAACCTGCTTTTTTTTATCATCCTTGCCAGTCTTGCCTTTTGGTTCTCCCGTATATACACTATCCACCTGGCCAACTACATTTTGATACAAGAGTAGTGAAACAATTATTGAAAAAATATATTTACCTATATTCATTAATAGCGTAACTTCGTATATCAAATTTACGAAATAATGTTGGTTATTATCACAGGCACTTCAAAAGGTATTGGGTTTGAACTAATGAAACAATTTGCGCAAACGGATGTTTTGGTGATCGCTGTTTCTAGAAACATAAAAAGTATAGAAGCTTATATCAAAAAGAACGATCTTACTAATATTTTGCCTTTAAGTATAGATATCTCTACAAAAAGTGGGATAGACAAAGTGACCAAAGTGTGTAAGTATTTAAACAAACCGGTAAGTATTCTTATTAATAATGCTGGCTCACTGATCTCGAAGCCATTCAAAAAAATTAGCGAGAAACAGATCACAGATGTTTACAAAACAAATGTGTTCGCTCCATTCTTATTAACGCAAGCTCTTTTGCCTTATATGGGCCTGCCTGCTGGCAAGTCAGGAAAAAAGAAGGGAACTCATATAATTAATATAAGCAGTATGGGTGGCGTGCAGGGCACCGCAAAATTTGCAGGCCTAAGTGCTTATTCGTCAAGTAAAGCTGCTTTATGTGGATTAACCGAATGCTTGGCCGAAGAATTAAAAGGTACTAACATTAGTGTAAATTGTTTGGCTTTAGGTGCAGTACAAACCGAAATGTTGTCAAAAGCTTTTCCGGGCTATAAAGCACCTATAAAGGCAGATCAAATGGCAAGCTATATTTATGAGTTTGCTTTAAACGGACATAAATATTATAACGGTAAAGTATTACCGGTATCGCTTTCAACACCGTAGCATGAAGTGTTTAGTTTTGGCTTTTACATTTTTGTTTGTGGCAATGAGTGGCCAAACCAAGTCCTTTTCATATAAATTCGAGATGAGGGGCCAAAACTGCGGAGCTGTAGCACAGCCGAGTGAGCAAGTTGTTCTTGCTTCAAATCATAAAGTAAAACCGTTTGCCAATCAAACCATTTATTTATACAAAAAAGGTAAATGTGTAGATAGTTTAATTACCGACTCATTAGGTTGGGCAAGAAAAAGAATTAAAAGCGGAAAGTACGATTTGTTTCTTTCGTATAAACATCATAAAAAAGTGCCGATTAATTCGGAGAATGAGTTTGACATGGAGTGCATGAAAAAGGAATGGAATTTAGCGGATGGCTTACTAAAAATATCTTGGAAAGGAACAGTATTTGTGAATAAACGTATAGGTTATAAATTTTGTCCTTGGCAATACAATTGTTTAAAAGAACGTCATATCCCCGCAAAACAAAATTAATATGAGGTATTGCATACTCTTCATATATGTTTTTGGTTTTTTGAACTTCAATACCCAAACGCTTACCCAAAACATTAAAGGAACTATTGTGGATAAGCAAAGTCAAACCACCTTGCCCGGCGCCGTTGTTCAATTGATGGATTCTACAAAAAAATATGCAGTAGCCGATGAAAATGGTTTCTTTAAAATAGAACAAGTGCCCATAGGGAGGAAAAATATCAAGATCACGTTTACTGGCTATAAGCAAAAACAAGTAATGGCGATCTTAAATTCGGGCAAGGAAACCGTGATAAATATTGAATTGGAAGAAAATGTGATTCAAGGCCAGGAAATTGAAATTATTGTAGAGCAAGATAAAACAAAGACCAATAATAAAATGAGCACGGTGAGTTCTCGCGTGTTTAGTTCGGAAGAAGCGGGGCGATATGCAGGAAGTAGAAATGATCCTGCTCGCATGGCTGCAAATTTTGCAGGTGTTAGTGGTGCAAATGATTCAAGAAATGATATCATTGTTCGTGGTAATTCGCCACTCGGTGTTTTATGGCGATTAAATGGATTAGACATTCCAAATCCTAATCATTTTGGAAATTCGGGTTCAACAGGTGGGCCAATAAGCATCTTAAATAATAATTCGCTCGACAATTCTGATTTTATGACCGGAGCTTTTGCAGCCGATTATGCTAATGCAACAGCAGGTGTGTTTGATCTAAAAATGCGTGATGGGAATAACGAAAAGCATGAATTTATGAGTCAAATTGGATTCAATGGCTTTGAGCTTGGTGCCGAGGGACCTTTTAATAAGAACCTGCCTGCCGGCAAGGCAGGGAAGAACGCTACCTATTTGGTTAATTACCGATATTCAACTTTATCAGTATTTAAAGCTTTGAATATTGATTTTGGTACCGGCGCTGCGGTGCCACAATATCAAGATCTAACTTTTAAAACTGACTTTAAAACCAAAGCCGGCAAATTCTCTTTTTGGGGAATTGGAGGTTTAAGCTATATAGCCCTTTTAGATAAAGACAAAATAAAAGGTAAGGATCTTTATGGTTATAGTGCTCGCGATACTTATTTTAGATCAAATATTGGATCAAGCGGTATCACACATGTGATCCTTTTTAAAAATAACGCGTATTTAAAGACCAATATTGGAATTAGTGGCCAGTACAATAATATCATTGCCGATAGGATCGACACTAATTTTACAACACCCGATCGTAAAAAACCGGAGTATCGAAGTACTTCGCGAAACATCATCTATTCAATAAATAGCATCTATAATAAGAAAGTAAATAGTAAGAATTTTGTGAATGGAGGTGTGTTCTATGATATTTATAACTCCTTACTTGTAGATAGCACTGATATTGCTTTTGGATATAATACGTTCAAAGTACTTCGTGATTATAAAGGTGTTTCATCTATGGCACGTGCTTTTTTTCAGTGGCAGCATAAATTCAACGATAAACTGATGTTAAACACCGGTGTAAGCAGCCAGTATTTCTTACTCAACAATAAATATTCAGTTGAACCAAGATTAGGTTTAAAGTACTCGATAAGCGATAAGCAAAGCTTGAGTTTAGGCGGAGGAATGCATAGTCAGTTACAACCTTTATACGTTTATTTTGCGAGCCAAACCGACAGCAATGGTATAAGAACAGAAGCCAATAAGGATCTTGATTTTACCCGAGCGATGCATGGAGTTATTGCTCACGACGTGAGTTTTAGTAGTAGTTTTAGATTAAAAACCGAATTGTATTATCAATATATCTATAGTGCACCGGTCGACAAAATGACTAGCACTTTCTCGGCTTTGAATTTAGGCGCTGATTTTAATAGTCCTAATGTGTACAATTTGGTGAGCAAAGGAGAGGGTTATAATTATGGAGTAGAGATCACATTAGAGAAGTTTTATAGCAAAGGATATTACTTTTTGTTTACCACTAGCATATTTGAAAGTAAATACAAAGCCAGTGATGGAATTTTAAGGAATACCGCTTTTAATGGTAATTATGTTGTGAATCTTTTAGGTGGAAAAGAGTTTAAATTGAGCCAAAGAGCAACTTTAACTTTAGATGTGAGAGGAACCTATGCAGGTGGCAAACGTTATGTTCCGGTTGATCTTGCCGCAAGTATTGCAAACGGCGATGAGGTAAGAGATTATACTCAAGCATACATAAACCGGTATCCCGATTATTTTAGAATGGATGTAAAACCTGGCTTTAAGCTCAACACAAAACGTTTAACGCACGAGTGGAGTGTAGATGTCCAGAATATATCTAAACACAAAAACATCTTCCAGCAAAGCTACGATCTAACCGATAAAAGTTTAAAGACCGACTACCAACTCATCTTCTTTGTTATTCCACAATACAGGATCCTCTTTTAACGGAAAAATCCCGTCACAACTTATTGTAACGGGATTTTCTTATTTATGTTAAGTCTTAATTAAGCACTTGGTACTTCTTTTTTGATCTCTTTAATGTTCTTAGCACTGTCGTACATCTTTTGAATTGATTCTTTATCGTAAGGTTTAGCATCAGGGTTATTCATATCATTAATATGATATTCGGCATTACCAGCCTTTACATTAATGATAAAGTGGAATTCAGAGTCGGTGATAGCACTTTCCCACATGATCGCGGTTGGCTCTTCAACTATAAAGCTCTTTACTTTGTTTACCTCATCTTCTTTAACTTCCTTCTTTTTTAGTTCAATATCTTCGGGTTGCTCAGAAATAGAGATGGCAAATTTTGTACCTGATGTGATCTCTAAAGCACCATAAGTTTGTTCTGTAACTGTTAATTTGTTTTGAATTGTATCCGGAACAAAGATGGCAAACGACTTACCGTACTTCGTAAGGTCAAGCACATTCATTCCTGCGGGAGCAACTATAGGTTCTTGCTCAGTTTTTTTACCTCCGCATGAGCTATTGAATAATAGGCCGGCGGCGCTTACAACTATAATTAAGGATTTTTTCATATCGTTTTTTGTATTATGGAAGTAAATATAGGGATTTAAGCAGATATAGAAAAGGCATTAAACAAAAAACCCCGGCTGAGCCGGGGTTTTTATTATTTTTAGCGCTTACGTTTAGCTGCTTTTTTAGCAGGACGTTTTGCTTTTTTTGCTCCTTTTTTTGAAGCTTTCTTAGCTGCTTTCTTTTTCGGAGCAGCTTTTTTCTTTGTTGCTTTTTTAGCCATGGTTTCTTGTTTTTGAGATTTATTGATACGAAGTAAATAAATTATTTATTGTTATCTACTAATTAAGCACTTATCTTTTCAACAACAAATTGTTGAAATTGTTAATAGCGAATATTTAGTGCAAGCTTAAAATGAACACGAATAAAAAAATAAAACAGAAAATTATTTTTTTGTATGCTCTGTGTGTACAGTAAACATAGGTGATGCAGAGGATGGAGTATTGTTTTTTTGTGTGATGTTGAAGAAAAAAATCGTGTGCATTTCATCAATTTATAGCTTTAATTAATATTTATTCTTTTAGTAAAAATTCTTGCTCAACTTCCCAATCCGGGAGTATTTTTATTGATTTTTCAAAAATATAGGTCTTTTCGGGATAAACTCTTTTCAAATAATTTCCCGTATTCCACACGCGATCTTCATTCAAATCATAGATAATTCGTACACGATATGTGTCTTCTATAAGATCTTTGAACGAAATAGTTGCAGTGTTACTTGCCGAAAGACTGAATGCAACATGATCTTCTTTAACTACATTATTTGCGTTATTCAATAATTGAATCACGTATGCATGCTTACTATTAAAGGTTATTTTTAAAACTAAACTTCCTAGATCCGACTTTTTAAGCAGTGTAAATGGAACTTTGATGCTATCATTACTCAATCCATTATAACCTTTAAAAGCACCTGTATCTATTTTCAAGAAGTAATTGGTTTTAGGCTTAAGTAGGTTGTTGATCGCAAATTCATCATATCCAAGCCAACTAATGCTGAGTTTAGTTTTACCCATCATCGTGTCGGTTTTACTCATCAAGTGCATTCTTTCTGGTTTGGTTTTTGTGCTATCTATCCAATGATTCAACCTCAGGGTTGGCTTTTCAAAGTAATTTATACTGCTTCTAAATATATTGCCACTTAGTTTCATACTCGCTTTATTTCTAACTCGAATAACCGGAACTTTAAGTTTTAAAGTATCTATCTGATCATTTCCGTACTTTACTTTTATCCATATCGTGTCTTTAAAGTTGCGGTAATAAAACTCAGCAGTATCCAATTCGCTACCTGAGTTCAATTGATATATATCTTCGTTCTTAGTTCCATTATACGACACAATACTACTTTTTGTTTTTTTATTGAAGATCACCATGCCTTTACCATTCTCATTCATGACAACCTTTTTTACAAAGGCTTTATGCGGGATCTCTTTAAATAGATCAAGTTTAAACGAACTGTCGCTTTTGAGTTGGATAACCTCTTTTAAAAAACCTATCTGCTCGTAATCGGCACCATTATATATATAGTCCTTATTCTTATCTACAAAACAGATCAATCTAAATTCAGCTGCCGGAAGATTGCTTATTTTAAATTTTCCTTGTTCATCTGTGGTGCTTAAATAATCAGGAGTTTGTTTGTAAGCAAAGCTATCGCTTAGATTTTTGTTAAAATACAAACCAATCACTACGTCTTTCTCTTTTTGATTTTTAAGTGCCGATAATACCTCTCCTTTTAAGTTAAGCGAATCAATAGCGCTTCCTGTTGAGAAGATATAACTAAAATTGGCTAGCGGATTGCCCTCACGCATATCGCAAAGGGCCTTTCCGAAATAAAATCGATAGGTGGTATTTGGAAGAAGTTCGCTTTTATCGAATTTAATGCTGATGGTTTTTCCTGAAGCTTCAATTTCGGGACGTATTTTTAATTTAGGGCTGATCATTAACTGATTGTTGAGATCGCGTAATTGAACAAATTCGTCAAATTTGAGCGTTATTACATCACTATTGAAGTTTGTAGTCTTTAATTCGGGTACTGCCAGTAATAATTTTGGAGGTGTAATGTCTTTTTTGCCCCCGGTTAAGGATCCGATCTGGGCGCATCGATTAAAAACGAGTACAATAAGAGTAATGCTTAATATTTTAAGTATACCAAACAAACTGAGGTTTTGCGAGAATTTGAAGCGGTTATTTTTGTTTGTATCAAAGCAAAATTTTTCAGCATAGCCATAGCCTATGGTTAAAAATTTTAATGCTGAGACAAACAAAAAGAAACCGACAAAAATCCTAAAACTTAAGTTTATTTGGTATAAATCGTACTTCATTCACTAAATTTGTATAAAAGTAAAACAATTTAAGAGACCGGAGCGCCAATAATTGCATTATTACGTTAACATAATTAAAAAACTAAGCCTTTATAAGATCTATAATTACAATAAACTTTTAGCGTCTTATTTCTATTCTAAACTTTTAAAACAAAACCATCATAATGCATTGCCTTTTGCATTAAGTATTGAACCTACTACAAGTTGTAATTTAAGATGCCCTCAATGTCCAAGTGGTTTGCGCCAATTTACACGCCCAACAGGAATGCTGGATCCTGAAATGTTCAAGAAATTTGTTTCGCAGATCAAGAAGCATGTGCACAGCCTCACGTTTTATTTTCAAGGCGAGCCTTATTTAAATCCTGAGTTTTTAAAAATGGTAAGAACTGCATCGGATAATAATTTATATACCATTACTAGCACTAATGCTCATTATTTAACTGATGAGATAAGTAAACAAACTATTAAAAGTGGTTTGGATGAGATCATTATTTCTATTGATGGTACATCGCAAGAAATTTATGAGCAATATAGAGTGGGAGGGCAATTAGATAAAGTACTAACGGGTGCTCAAAATATCATTAAATGGAAAAAGGAATTAAAAAGCCGCAAACCTTACGTTGTTTTTCAGTTTGTAGCATTTCGGTCAAACGAGCATCAGGTAAATGATATTAAAAAATTGGGAAAAGATATGGGCGCTGATATTGTTCGCATTAAAACGGCGCAGATCTACGATTTTGAAAATAGCCAGGATATGATACCCAAAAATGAAGAGCTCTCGCGATACAAAAAAAACAGTAGTGGTAAATGGGAAATTAAAAACGGACTTTTAAATCAGTGTTGGCGAATGTGGCAAGCCTGTGTGATTACCTGGGATGGAAAAATTGTTCCGTGTTGTTTTGATAAAGACGCTAAATATCAATTGGGAGATCTTGCTAATAATACTTTTAAAGAAATTTGGTTCTCAGAACCCTACCACGCATTTAGACAAAGTATATTAAAAAGCCGTAAAGAAATAGATATTTGTACAAATTGTACCGAAGGAACTAAGGTGTGGGCTGATTAAAAAAAGGAACCTAACGCTTATTCGCTTCCTTGATATAAGTATCTAAAGCACCCGACATACTTGGATTTTGTGGATTTGGCGCAAAAATATCCAAACGGAGCCCTAATTCTTTTACCATTTGGGCAGTGGCATAACCAAATGCTGCCAAACGTAAATTAGCTTGTTTTAATGCCGGAAAATTTTGTTTAAGCGAACGAATACCCATTGGAGTGAAGAATACAACCGCATCAAAATCATTTAAATTCTTAATATCGCTAAGGTCAGCACAAGTGGTTTTATAGAACGTACCTTTTGTATAGGTAATATGTAATTCATCTAAAAAGTCAACGATCTGTTCTTTGTGAACATCGCTCACTGGTATTAAAAACTTTTCGTTACGATTTTTACGGATCACATCTACCAAATCAACAATGGTGCCATGTCCAAAAAATATCTTACGCTTGCGGTATTGAATATATTTTTGAAGGTAATAGGCGGTTTGTTCGTTGATGCAAAAGTATTTCATATTCTCAGGAACAGTTAAACGCATTTCGTTACAGATCCTGAAATAATGGTCAACAGCTAATTTGCTGGTCATAATAACCGCACCGTGTTCTAAAATATCAATGCGTTGCATCCTAAAATCTTGAGGCGATAAGCCTACTATTTTAATGAACTGACGAAAAGTTAAGGTTAAGCCATGTTTTTTTGCAAGATCAAAGTATGGATTCTTCTCTGTCTCCACCGGTTTAGGTTGAGAGATAAGAATGTTCTTTACTTTGGTCTTTGGATGATTACTTATATCAATTTTTGGAGGAGGCGGAAGCGCAATTATATTCTTCTTACTTGATTTGCGTATCCTTTTTTCATCCGTATTAGGAGTAACCAATGTGGTTTCTTTGAATTCTTTTAACTTAACTACTTTTTCGGGTTTAAGTGCTTGCTTTACAACTTTAGCTTTAAGTGGTTTTACTTTAGTGGCTTTTATCTTTACTGTAGTTTTTTTGGCGGATACTTTTTTCTTAGGCGCTTTTTTTGGCGTACTTTTTTTAGCCTTAGCTTTTACCGATTTGGTCGGTTTTTTGGAACGAGCAGGCGCAGCTTTCTTTTTGATCTTTTTGCTTGTCTTTTTTGCCATACCCAAAGATTAAAAGTTTGTCATTATGAATTTTAAAAAAACCAAGAAAGGTAAAATTTCCAAGGCACAAAGATATATAAAAACTTGTAATAATCCGATATGATTTTCAAATAAACTGAATATTGCCCCTCTATAGAGCTTGATGCACAGGCCTGTGGCAATGATTGTGCCTGTTGCAATAAGTAAATAAACAGGGCTTAAGTGGCTAAACTCTACTACAATCATAATAGGTAGTAGTAAAATACCAAGCGTTTGATTGATCACTAAATTGTTATAGAAGATTTCGTTGGTTAAAGCAGGCTCATTGCTTATATGACCTACAACTTTTCTTATTCCAAATTTTACCGGTAAAAAAACACAAACACACAAAATAAAGAATGCGAATTGTGACAGGTCGCTCTTTTGATTAAGTATTTGTAATTGATAAAACTCGTTATTTACCTTGTAAAGAAAAAACGAGAGCATGAGAACGAATAGGAGTGAAAGTATAAAAGATGTTGGATTAAAAGGATTGAACTCTTCGCGTTCAAGTTGTTTTACCGATTGGATGCTGTACGATGAGCGTAAAACGCTAATTACCTTAGGAAAAGTAGTGATGCGCAAGAAAACAAAAAGACCAACACAAATGATAAGGATAATAGAAGGCCATACTAAGGGCGAACTATTATTGAATAAAGGATAGTCGTTAACCGGTTTTAAATTATGCCCGCTAAAGATATGCTGGTACACGTTAATTTAGTATTTGTCCATTTAGTCGGGTGGCTGATTCAGAATGTTTAAGGTCGAGGCACTGGAATCCAGTAAAACTGGGAGTTTGATTTGCACAAATGGCCAATTTTTTGGAGAGGGTAACGATGACATTAGACATTCTGGATAGGCACTATTTATAAAGCAAATGTTCGTGATATATTAAACCCAAACTTTACCTGGCCTTTATTCCAGCTGTCAAACGTGTTTGGTATGAAGTTATTTTCGATAAGGCCGCCGGCGTTGGTAAAGAACAAGCTAAATACATGTCCGCCCGTTTCCAACTCAACTCCAAATGATAGTGGCATTTTTACGGCATCATTATTTTTGTAGAAGCCAGCAAAATTATAGAAGTAATCGCCTATTAAGCATACCCGTTTAGTTAACTTTACCCTTCCGCCAAATCCTAAAGAGAAAAATCCGTTCACATCTTCTGCATCGTTATTTGTATTGATGCGTTGTGTGATAAAATTACGGTGTACGTAGGTAGGCAATATTTCTAAAGAAATTGATTTATGAAGTTTACTTGCAATAATAAATTGGCTTATATAATTAAAGCGATGCAATTCGTTTGTTTCAAAATTTTTGTTGATACCACCATAAATAACCGAAGTAGGCGCAAAGGTATAACCTAGGTCGCCAAAAAAGGTGATACTTACAGGAACTTTAAAATTGGTTGTTTGCTTCAACAGCTTCCATTTAAGGCTTCCGTCAAACAATTTACCCATGGCACTTCTTCCAATTCCAATGGTAATATCATCCGTTACTCCATAATCAAAACTAAAACGGATGTCCTTATTATTGTCGAAGCCAAAAAAACTTTGGAACGTTTCGTTGATAGGATTAGCCAGATCCGAATTATAAATATTACCAAAACGATGCGCTATTCTAAAATCCAAATGATTCTTTTTTACAGTTTCAATGGTTTGAGCATTTCCCAAGCGAAAGGTTTTAAAAGTGGCGTATACTTTTTCATTCTTCTTAGGCTCTTCTGCGATCAGGCTTAATAGATCTTCCTGTGCAGATAAAAAAGTTGGACCAATAAGTAGTAGTGTGTAGAAGAACTTCATATGTTATAGATTATTTTTTTTGAAAAGGTTCTAAAATGCTTACAACATCCACATCAACTATCTCTGCAATATTTTTTACATATAGTGATGGAACTTTGATACTATAATCTACCAATTTGATCTTGAATTTTGTTTTGATCCTGATATCGCTACCATTTTTTGTTGCCGTTCCTTCAAAGGTCTCATCTTTTGTTACACCATGCATTTCCATTTTACCGGTAACAGTTACTTTGGTGTCACCATCTTTGGTCATATCTATTTTTTCATTGATCTTTCCTTTAAATACAGCGTTCGGAAATTTTTCGGTTTCCATATAATTATCATTAAAATGCTCTTCCATCAAACCGTTCTTGAATTTGAAGTTGATAACGCTTATCCTAATCTGTATATCATTGGTTGATGAATTATAAACAATAATTGCACCTTTATTAATTGCAGTGATGTCTTCCAAAGGTGAGGTTGAGAAGAATGTGATATTAGTAGAACCATCTTTTGCTTTGAAAATTTGGGCAAGAGATGTTTGTGCGCTAACAACAAGCACAGCTAATAAAATAATGGTTTTTTGCATGAGTTAATTTTTATCAAATATACAATTTTCAAACATAGGAAGCAACCTGCAGAAACTTATCAATTAACCGAGGCCAAGCCAGTTTTTTAAGATCTTGTAGGGTAATTGTTTTGTGTGTTTTGGCAAATGAACCTTTAAACTTTAACACGTAAAAATGACTGTGTAAATGCTGGTGCGATAAGATGTGTTTGTATTCTCTGTGAATACCCTCAACTACAAAATTTTTACCAAAAGTTTTTATTTGTTTGCTTTTAAGTAATGTTTTAAGATCAGTTTCCTTTTCGGTTTCTATTAAAAATAATTCAAATAGGCCTTGCCAAATGTCTTTTTTATCTCTTTTATGCACGATCACATTTTGGTTCTTGTCTACAAGTAAAAAATAATTAAAGTAACGATCTCTTATCTTTATTTTTTTAAGCTTCACCGGTAACTGTGATACTTTATTTAATGAGTACGCAAGGCATTTATCACTTAAAACACAATTCTCACAATTCGGATTTGCGGGCCTACAGTATCGGGCGCCAAATTCCATGATGGCTTGATTATACACACCCGCCTTCTTTTTTAAAAGTAATTCATTGGCTAACTCCTGAAATTTTTTTATTCCCTCTGTACTATTAATAGGTGTGTTTATTCCAAACACACGGCTTAATACTCTGTAAACATTTCCATCCACCACTGCGTAAGGCATATTATAAGCCATACTTGTAATAGCTGCTGCGGTATAATTACCCACACCTTTTAATGATTTGATCTCTTCATACGTTTTTGGGAACACGCCTTTATATATAGTATTAACCATTTTGGCTGTAGTATGTAAATTTCGGGCCCTTGAATAATAGCCCAGCCCTTGCCACATCTTTAAAACGGTATCTTCTTTGGCCTTGGCCAAATGTTTAATTGTAGGAAAGGTTTTTACGAATTTTTTATAGTACGATAAGCCCTGAACCACCTGTGTTTGCTGCAAAATTACCTCGCTTAGCCAAATTCTATACGGGTCTTTTGTATGCCTCCAAGGAAGGTCTCTTTTATTGGCCAAGTACCATTTTAACAAAGTATCGCCAAAAAAAGAAGCCATTGTAGGGTCAAATTTCAAGAAATTATTCGATTTTTTGATTTATTTTTTTTGGTTTTAATTAAAATACTATCTTTGCTCCCCATTTTAAAGTGTACAATTAACTGATTCTAAATAAATTGAGAGATGACAAAAGCTGACATTGTTAACGAAATTTCCGAAAAAACAGGTGTAGAAAAAATTGCCGTACAAGCTACTGTTGAGGCATTCATGAAAACCATTCGTAACTCCATGATAGAGGGAAAAAACGTGTATTTACGCGGGTTTGGAACCTTTGTAGTAAAGAAACGTGCCGAGAAAATTGGACGTAATATTTCTAAAAATACAACGGTTGTAATACCAGCACACTACATTCCGGCATTTAAACCAGCTAAGACATTTTCTGAGCGTGTAAAACGTAATGTAAAGTCAGCTGAACCGGAACAAAAAAACGACGATTAATAGATAGAAATTAATAAATGAGCCCGAAACAAGTGAAAATAGTTTTATCGGTTGGGGCTTTGGGTCTGTTCGTTCTTTTATTTATTGCTCCAAAGGTTGTTTCTAGCGAGCAATCAAAGGAAAACAAGATGGCTTCAAAAGCCAACGTCGATCTTAAAGGTAATGTGGAGATGTATTTTAATATAGCTTCCAAAGCCTTAGAGCCAAGCTTAAAAAAACAAGCTGAACAGTTCGAAATAACTGCTCAAAAAGATATTGTTTTCTCTGATTCTCTTGCGCGTTTTTGGGATAAATTAAAACGTCCTGATCTTGCAAGTTATATCCTAGAGAAAAAGGCTGAACGAACTAATAAAGCTGCCGACTGGTTCACAGCCGGAAACAGGTATTACTACAGTATTCAGTTCATCAATGATGAAACCGAACGCCCTTTATTATTTCAAAGCGCTATCCGTTGTTTTAAAAGTGGTTTAAAACAAGAACCCGGAAATATCGATTCGCAAATTATGATGGCCTCCTGTTTTGTTGAAGGAACCGAATCGCCAATGGATGGTGTAAGTTTACTAAAAGAGATAGAAAAAAAGGATAGCAACAATATAAAATTGCAACTCACTTTCGCTTTCTTCTCCATAAAAAGTAATCAAACAGACAAAGCCATTATCCGTTTCAATAAAGTACTAAAGCTCGATCCAAATTATATAGAGGCCTATTTACATCTAGCCGATATATACGAACAAATGAATGATGTAAGCAAAACAATTGAAGTGTTGCAGCAATATGCTGCTAAAACAACCGATCCAACAGCTAAACTGGAAGTAGAAAAATACATAAAACAATTGAAATTAAAATAGAGTATTAACGTAAAACAAATTTTTATGCCAAGCGGAAAAAAAAGAAAAAGACATAAAATGGCGACCCATAAGCGCAAAAAGCGTCTTAGAAAGAATCGCCATAAGAAAAAATAACCTTATCGGTTGTTTTTAAATTAGGAGAGAACCTAATACGAAAGAGCAAAATCGCTCTCCCGATTCGCTACGGCGAATTATTGGGACCGTTTTAGACATTTTCATTTATTAAAGAAAGCAGATCCTTGAACTACCTATGAGTGTGGTGAGATGATGTGCCTTCTATTTTATAATTAAAACATTATAGCGTGAGTCACGAATTAATAATTAATTCAACGCCAAATGAGGTTGTAATTGCACTACTTAGCGATAAGCGCTTAATTGAGCTTCATCGCGAAAAAAGCGGTTCCAAATTCATGGTGGGCGATATTTACTACGGAAAAGCCAAAAAGGTAATGACCGGGTTAAACGCCGCCTTTATCGACGTTGGATACGAAAAAGATGCCTTTTTACATTACCTCGACTTAGGTCCACAGGCAAAGTCGCTTATAAAATACGTACAAGCCGTTAAGGCCGGAAAACAAAATGTAAGCAACCTTATGTATTTTAAACATGAGAGCGACATTAAAAAGGACGGCAAGATCAACGATATTGTAAAAAGTGGAGCCAATTTATTAGTGCAGGTTGCTAAGGAACCCATTAGTGCCAAAGGACCAAGAATAACAACCGAAATTAGTTTAGCGGGAAGGTACATTGTACTTATTCCGTTTGCCGATAAGATCTCTGTTTCTTCGAAGATCAAGAATTTTGAAGAAAAAAATCGTTTAAAAGAATTAATGCAAAGTGTTAAACCAAAGAATTTTGGTGTGATAGTGCGTACCGTTGCCGAAGGAAAATCAGTAGCTGAATTAGAAGGTGATTTGAATGATCTTATTAAAAAATGGGATGATTGTTATAAAACCTTAAAAACTGCAGAGCCACCGGTTCGCGTTTTGGGTGAGATGGATAGAACCAATTCTATTTTACGTGATTTTTTAAATGCATCCTTTAATGCTATTCATGTAAACGATCCTAAAGTTTATGAAGATCTTAAAGTATATTTAAAAAGTATTGCCCCCGATAAAGTAAATATCATTAAACTTTACGATGGCAAAGTTCCAATTTTTGATGCATTTGGTGTAGAGAAACAAATTAAGAGTTTGTTTGGAAAAACAGTGCACATGAAAACCGGTGCTTACCTTGTAATTGAACATACCGAAGCTTTACACGTGTTTGATGTTAATAGCGGTAACCGTGCAAAAAGCGATAATAGCCAAGAGGAAAATGCGTTTGAAGTGAATTTGGAAGCAGCCGTTGAGGTGGCACGACAATTACGCTTGCGTGATATGGGTGGTATTATTGTAGTTGATTTTATTGACCTTCACAGCCCTGATAATCGTAAAAAATTATTCGATAAGCTTAAGGAGGAAATGAAATCTGATCGTGCTAAGCACAATATTTTACCTCCTAGTAAATTTGGGTTGATACAAATTACACGTCAGCGTTTACGCCCCGAAATAAATGTGGAGGTGATGGAAACCTGCCCAAATTGTAACGGAACCGGTAAAGCGCAGCCAAGTTTATTGTTTGTAGATCAAATAGAGAACACGTTACGTTTTATTATAAAGGAACAGAACGAGAAAAAGGTAACGCTACTAGTGCATCCTTACATTGAGGCTTATATAAAAAAGGGAAGCTGGTGGAAAAGAAACAGTAAGCAATACAAATGGAAGAGCGATTTCAATCAATGGGTTGATGTGCAGCCTTCAGAAAGTTATGGTCTTATGGAGTATCATTTCTTTAATAAAGAGATGGATGAAATTGTAGTATAAAGTTTTAAGCCACTAATTCCACAAATTGATACTAATAGAACACGCAGATTAGTGCAATCATTGCACAAATAATATGAGCGAAAATTAGTGTAATTCGTGGCTAAACAGTCG
>JAWXAS010000013.1:0-51292 GCA_034439635.1 Bacteroidota bacterium
ATTTACACTTAAAAACATCTGCCGCTTTTTTAATCCTTTTTTACTTTTTTCGATAGATTTTTTTTCGCACTATTTTTAAACAAACTCAATAATAACAAGCTTACAGAGTTTTTGAGGGACGACTAAATAAAAAAAGCCCCGACAGAATCGTCGAGGCTTTTAATAAAGTTGTAGTTATAATTATTTAACAACGATAAGTTTCTCTTTCAAGATACCATTGTTTGTTTTAACAATAACATTGTAAGTTCCTGTAGCAAATTCTGAAGTGTTGATAGTGATCTCACTTGTTCCAGCAACCACTTCTTCAGCTTTGTTAGTGTAAACAAGTTTACCAGTGATATCAATGATGCTGATATCAACAAATGAATTGTTCTCTAATTTAATACCAACAACTGCGTAATCTTTAGCAGGGTTAGGGAATATTCCAATTGAATTATTATTGGCATATTCTTTCACTTGGCTTGGTACAACAACTGAGCTTGTGAAAGCTGAGTGTGATTGTAATACTTGTCTGTTTACATCATCTTGTAACCAGATCACGTATTCATAAACAAATGTACCAGTACTTGTCCAGAAGTTTGTACTTCCTGCAGCTGGAGTTCCAGCAGCAGTACTACCATAAGTTAAGGTATGATTGTAAGTTACGTTAAATGGAGTACCATCAGTTGTGTTATATGTTGTGCCCGAAGCAGTAAACATTTTACGCATAGCGTGATGATAATTCTTTTGAGATGTAGAAGCACCAGGGTAGTTATACTCCGACTGAACCAATGCTTGGTAAACTCTGATAGGAGAAGATGAAGGAATAGTGATAAATGGTGTAACAGTAGCATTTGCAGTTACAGCACCACCAGAGAAGGTAATAGTTGGAGTGATGTTAGCATAAGCTGGAGCCATTTTAGCGATGTTGATATTTGTTTGATTTCCTGAACCAGCTACACCATTATATAATACAGTTGGAGCAGAGTTAACACCATAGTAGTTTCTTCTGGTTAATACATCCGGATTGTAACTTGGATCGTTACCCGGGTTAGGCCAATTTACTTGATATTTTACAGCATTTAAATTACTTCCCGGCATGTTAACGTTATTGCTCGTTAACAATGGATCGAATGTATTATTTAAGCTGGCACAAGGTCCACAAGTTGAAGATGTAAATTCTTCAATTAATGCATTGATAGTAACTGATTGCGAAGCAACATATACAAATTGCGACGCTGTATCGTTAGCGGCAACAGCTTGAGGAGATCCGTTGATATTGCTTACCCAAACTTTGATCTTGTTTGTACCTAAAGTTAAATTAGCAGGTGTTGTGAAAGCGAAATTTTGAGTTCCAAAGTAAGGAACAGAAGGTGCAAACGTGATTGTTTGTGTTACCGGAGTTCCGTTGTTTACATTATAATTCATAACAGCAGTTGTAGCTGTTCCGTAACCTAATTGCTTGAACGATCCGTTGATGTTTTGATTTCCTGCACCTACCATATAACGAGTTAAACCGTTAACTGATAGAACGCTTCCGTCATGTTGATTTGCCGGAACGCTAACTGAGAAATTATCATAAGCAATTTGCCATCTGTCAGTTCCAATATCACGAATTGCAATATGTACATTTTGACCTACATATGCTGCTAAACTTACACCACGTTGTGTGAAACCAGCAACAGCTGCATCACCAGGGTTGTATATCTCACCGGAAATACTGAATAAAGCTGGGTTTGCAGTGAAGTTCGCAACAGTAGTTCCTGTTGTAGAAATTCTCACCTCATAAAAACCAGTTGCAGTTGGGTCAAAAGAAGTAGCATCCCAATTGAAAACGGCGTTTGCAGGAACGTTAAAGTTTGGACTAATAACCCAATCATTAGATGTTCCTGGCGAAGTGTATCTTGAAGTTGTTAATAGAACATTAGCATGACTAGAGTGTAAACCGAATGCAGTAGTTACATTACGAGTTACACCTGAGTTGGTGCCAAAGTTATAAGCTGCTATTGACGCGTTAGGTGTTAATCCGTCAACATTGTTTTGAAACCAACCCACTGGAATAAGTGAACCGGTTGCTGCATTAAAATTCTCTGACCAGACTTGGGCTGATGCCACACCTGATGCTAAGAAAGCGATAGCAAGTAGTTGTTTTTTCATTTGTTTTTGTTTTTGGTTTATTTATTTTGTTACTGTTAATTTTCTTGTAAGTGTTGAAGATCCATTTGTCATCTTCACAAAGTAAATACCTGTTTCAAGGTTTTCGCTTGGAATAGCAATGGTGTTTTTGCCCTTGCTCAAGTTGATCTCTTTTGATGAGACAACCGTGCCTAGGCAATTGTAAACTTTTAAATTTGTTCCGCTAATATCTTTTGACGCATTCACGTCGATAAAAGAACTAGAAGTACTAGGGTTAGGATAAACCCCCGAAACGCTTGCCAGATCGTTAAGATTTGTATTGATGCCTGTAGCAAAATTATACCTCATTACGATGGTAAGTTGCTCAGACCCATTTGAAATCTCATAAGAAACATTAGATGATCCTGTTGCACTTGCTTCCGCTAAATAAACTATAAAATCATCGTTGGAATTTGCTGCAATAACAAATAATGCAGAAAACACTGTTGGCACATAGCATGTAGTTCCGGTGCAAAAATACGCCTCAGCTGCATCGCCAACACTTACTGTATTAAGCAAGTTGTCAAACTTCCTTATCGTATAAGTTTGAGTAGATGCAGTGATATTCTTTAATTTAAAATAAGCTGAGATGGAACCTAGCGGTGTTGTTGTCTTATCAAAGATCGCGTTGTTTGCAACTGGAGTGGTAGTTGCCGTTGTGGTAACTAGTTCAAAAGTTGGCGCTTGAGAAAAGGCGAAGGATAAACTTAAAGTAATTCCTAATAGTGTAAAGTAAAGTTTCTTCATGTAATTTTTTCATTAAAAGTATGAAAAATAATGAATAATCTAAATCGATAAATGTTAAAATTCATCCTGTGGTTGATTTTTTTTAATAAGTGGCAAAACTTCAATAAAAAAGCCCCTTAACTGTGTCGTTAAGGGGCTTTTAAAAGCGCGAAATGTTAAATATTACTTATTAATGATCAATTTATCTTTTAGAACTCCTTCGTTAGTATTTACAACAATATTGTAAGCACCATTAGCAAATTCCGATGTATTGATGCGGATCTCTTGTTCACCTTGTTGAACTTGAGCTCCTTTGTTTACATAAACAACTTTTCCTGTTAGATCGTATATAGTGATGTCAACATTTGAATTGCTATTTAAACGGATACCAACAACTGCGAAATCTTTTGCAGGATTAGGATAAACACCAATACGAACATCTTTGCTTAATTGCACTAAACCCATAATAACAGAGGAGTTAGCAGAGCCGGATTGTAAGATCTGACCACTGATATCATCTTGCATAAACACAACATATTCATAAACCTGGTTACTTGTAGTCCAGAAATTATTGCTGTTTTGTGATGCAAGCGGCGGAAAAATTGGAACTGTATTTACATTATGATTAAAAGATACAGTTTGTGGAACACCATCTGCTACTGTTACAGAAGCTCCATTTCCATCAGGATACATTTGACGCATTACATGGAAGAAATTTTGCTGAGATGTAGATGGATTTGCGAATGAATAATCCTTTTGAATCAATGCTTGGTAGATACGTATTGGTGAACCAGAAGCAATAGTTAAGAAAGGTGTAATGGTAGCAGTACCTGTTACTGCAGCACCTACAACGTTCAAGGTAGCAGTGATGTTTCCATAAGCAGGCTCATTTTTACCAGCATCAATTTCAGCTTGGCTGTGAGCCGACATTTCAGCATCGCCACCAACAATTGCTGTTGGTGCTCCTGTTATACCGTAATAGATCACGCGTTGATCAGAATGAAGGTTAAAGCTAGGATCGTTGTTCGGACTTGGCCAATCAACCTGGTATTTAATAACATTAACACGTCCACCTGAATTTGGTGTATTTCCATTCATTAAAGGATCAAAGGTTTGATTTAATGAAGCGCAAGGTCCGCAAGTTGACGAAGACCATTCTTCTATTAAAGCGTTCATTAAGGATGTTTGAGAAGCAACGTAAACAACAGAAGTTGCCAAATCGTTAGTAGTGATTGTTTCATTAACACTATTTACTTGTGTTACCCAAACTTTTACAGTATGTGTACCAACAGTTAAAGCAGCATTTGTTGTAAATGTATAATTAGCAGTTTGATTATAACTTAAAGCACCAACAGAAAGGGTTTGAGTTGTAATAGGACCACTATCTACTTGGTAATTCATAGTTGCATTGTTTGCCACAGCACTTCCTTTGTTTTTAAACACGCCGCTTATTGGTGTAGAACCTGCAACAAGAAAACGCGGAACACTTGTTACACTTAAAACGTTACCATCGCTTGTTACCGGGATAACCACTTTTATATTGTCTAAATATAAACGATTCATGTCGTTAGAGTTGTTCACAAAGGCAATGCGTACGGTTTGCGTAGCATAAGCATTTAAATTCAATGCTCTTTCAGTCCACGGCGCTGAAGCGGCTGCATAATTTTCTGCCCCTACTGTTAAAAGGTTAGTAGAAAAATTAGCAACTGTTGTTCCTGTAGTTGAGATCTTAACTTGGTATCCATCAGCAAAAGCAGCTTCCGCGCAAGTTCCTTCCCATTCTATGTAAGCGCCTGCTGGCACTGTAAAAGATGGAGTGATCAACCAATCATTGGCAACTCCTGCAGGTGTATACCATGAAGTGCTCATCGCGCATCTTCCTTGTGCAGGATAAAGTGTGGCAATATTATTTGTTACCCATGCGTTTGTTCCAAAATTAAAAGAGGCTAAAGAACTTGAAACGTTTAACAGGTCAACGTTGTTTTGAAGCCACCCCACAGGAAGTGACTGAGCGGTGGTGGCGTTGAAATTTTCGCTCCAAGTTTGCGCATTGGCTATTCCCATACCCAATAGTGCTAGTGATAGTAGTTGTTTTTTCATGTCTTATTTTGTTTAGGTGTTTATTTTTTTAAATCGATTAACGTGCGAGTTTTAAAGATATAAAATTTCTAATGAACTTGCAATATAGCCTGTGTTAAATATACGTAGCAAAGAGTTTTATGGATGTGTTTTTTCGGTATAATTATAAGTGTTTAAAAACCAGTACTTTATTAATTACTGTTGCAACTAAATAAATGTTTATTAGTCACATGATTCAATTTAGTATTTTTGTGCGTTCATGTTCAATAGGTTTTTACCTGAGGTTTTTTCAAAACTGGAAATTTCTGATTCCGGCAGGAATCTCTTTGTCAAAGGTTTAGCAGGCTCAGGAATTCACTTTGTTTTAGCAAATCTTTTTAGTAACCAAAAGAAGAATATCATCCTCATTAAAAATGATCGCGAAGAAGCAGCCTATGCCTTTAATGATCTGCAACAGATCCTTACCGAAAAAAATGTTCTGTTCTTCCCGCAATCATACAAACAACCATATGAGCCCGAGAAAACATCGAATGCAAATATTCAAGAACGCGCTGAGGTATTAAGTTTTTTAAGCAGCGACAAATATAATGGCATCGTTGTTACTTATCCCGAAGCATTGTGCGAAAAAGTAACACTTAAAAAAGAACTGCAACAAAATATCCTGCAAATAAGAAAGGGAGAAAAATTATCTGTAGAGTTCATTAGCGAATTTTTATACGCTTATAATTTCGAGCAAAGCGATTTTGTTTATGAGCCCGGACAATTTTCTATTCGTGGTGGAATTATTGATATCTATTCTTTTGCTAACGAATTTCCATACCGCTTAGAATTATTTGGAAATGAAGTAGAGGCCATCAAAACGTTTGACCCCGCCAATCAACTCTCCCTTAAAAATTTTGATTTTGTTACCATCATTCCTAATATTAATACCTCTATACAAAAAGAAGAAAAAGGATTTTTACTTAATTATTTTTCTACTGAACAAACAGTTATTGCCATCGAAAGTACCGAAAGAGTTTTTGCAACCTTCGATAAAATGTATTCTAAAGCCCTTCATGCTTTTGAGCTTTATAAAGGCGAGATCAAACAAATTGAACCACAATTGTTGTACGGAAATGTGGATGAGTTCAAAAAAATACTTTCTTCCTATTCTATTTTAGAATTTGGCTTACAAAATGTCTTAACCAATACTGCTGAAGAATTTGATCAGTCGCCCCAACCTGTTTTTAATAAGAACTTCGACCTCTTAATTTCTAATTTGAAAGAAAACAAAACAAAAGGCTATCAAAACTTTTTTTTAACCGAGAATAGAAAACAAGCCGATCGTTTGATTACCATATTTAACGATATGCTGGCCAAAGAGCATCGTACGTACGAAACGCTTATTGATTATTTGCCCATAAATACTCACGAAGGTTTTATAGATCACCATCTCAAAATTGCTGTTTATACCGATCATCAAATCTTTGAACGCCATCATCGCTACAAGTTAAAAGAAGCAAGAAACAAAACGAGTGAAGCGCTTACATTAAAAGATATTTTGATGCTTAACCCTGGTGATTATGTAACGCATATCGATCACGGAATTGGACGTTTTGGCGGGTTACAAAAACTAAGCGTTGCAGGCAAAGAGCAAGAGGCAGTACGTTTGCTATATAAGGATAACGACATTTTATTTGTAAGTATTCATAATTTACATCGCATCAGTAAATTTAGTGGCAAAGAAAGTAACGTGCCTCGTTTAGATAAATTAGGAAGTACACATTGGAGCACGCTCAAACAAAAAACAAAACGAAAAGTAAAGGAGGTTGCATTCGACCTTATAAATTTATACGCTAAACGAAAAGCAAATAAAGGTCACGCGTTTTTAAAAGATAATTATTTGCAACACGAACTGGAAGCGTCGTTTATTTATGAAGACACTCCCGATCAGGTAAAAGTAACCGCCGATGTAAAACGCGACATGGAGCGATCTCAGCCAATGGACCGTTTGATATGCGGCGATGTTGGCTTTGGTAAAACCGAAATTGCAGTACGAGCAGCGTTTAAAGCCGTTTGCGATAGTAAACAAGTTGCCATTTTAGTTCCTACAACTATTTTGGCATACCAGCATTACAAAACGTTTAAAGACAGATTAAGAGGCTTGCCTTGCAATGTGGATTATATAAATCGTTTTCGTTCGGACAAAGAACAAAAAGAGGTATTGCAAAAACTAGAACAAGGAAAAATAGATATAGTAATAGGTACTCACAAGATCATTGGCAAGGATGTAAAATTCAAAGATCTTGGTTTATTGATCATTGATGAAGAACAAAAATTTGGCGTAGGGGTTAAAGATAAATTGAAAGTGTTCAAAGAAAACATTGATACTCTTACATTAACAGCCACGCCAATTCCACGCACACTGCAATTTAGTTTAATGGGCGCACGCGATCTTTCAGTTATTTCTACGCCACCACCTAATCGTTTTCCGGTACAAACCGAATTGCATTTGATTGATGAAGTGCTGATACGTGACGCTATCAGCTTTGAATTGCAAAGAGGCGGCCAAGTGTTTTTTGTACACAATAGGGTAAGTAACATTCAAGAAATTGCAGGAACAATTCAACGTTTGGTTCCTGATGCACGAATTGCTATTGGTCACGGACAATTGGATGGAGATAAACTGGAAGAAGTAATGTTGGCCTTTATTGAAGGGGAATTTGATGTATTAGTGGCAACAACTATTATTGAAAGTGGAATTGACATTACCAATGCGAATACCATTATTATTAACGATGCGCAAAATTTTGGATTAAGCGATCTGCATCAAATGCGAGGAAGAGTAGGGCGGAGTAATAAAAAGGCGTTTTGTTATTTGATCACACCACCGCAAAGTGTTTTAACTTCAGAAGCACAAAAACGCTTAAGGGCTTTGATTGAATTCAACGATCTGGGAAGTGGTTTTCAAATTGCCATGCGTGATCTGGATATTCGCGGAGCAGGAAATTTATTGGGTGCAGAGCAAAGCGGATTTATAAATGACATGGGCTTTGATACGTATATGAAAATATTGAACGAAGCCGTTAACGAATTAAAAGAAGAAAATTGGTATAAGGAAACGGTTGGTGAAGATGGTACAAGTAATGCTTCTGTTTTCTCTCGGCAATTTGTAAAAGAAACCGCCATTGATTCTGACCTTGAATTATTGATACCTGATGAATACGTGAATAGTTTAACCGAGCGATTGGTTTTGTACCGAGAATTAGACAATATTGTGAACGAAGAGGATCTTCTGAAGTACGAGGAGAATTTGAGAGATAGATTTGGCCCGGTTCCAATACAAGCCATTGAGTTGATCAATTTAGTGCGCATGCGATGGAGAGCCATGAAAATCGGTTTTGAAAAAATGACTCTCAAGAACGGAAAAATGTTGGCGTATTTTGTAAGTAATAAAAACAGCGATTACTTTGCTTCCGAGAATTTTAAAACAGTGTTGGCCTATGTTCAAAAGTACCCTTCGCTATGCACTTTAAAGGAGCAAAATAATAAATTGCTTTTAACCATAGAAGATGTAACTTCGATAAATAGAGCAGATGAGATCTTAAAAAGTATTACCGCCTTATTGGAAAAAAATGAGCAATTGGCTAAATAAAATTCGATCGAATTCAAAAGGAATCATTTATATACTCTTTGTATATATTATCGCGCAATTTTTGTGGTGGGAGATCTTAATGGTAAGGCAGAACAATGCGCTATTAGAAGAAAAACAAAAAGTACTCGAACTTACTATTGCCGATATAGTTCAGTTAAAAGCGGAAATTGACAAATTACAGAAAAGCAAGATCCAAAAAACCTATATGGTGGTTGGAGAAGGCACAATTTTTTTATTGCTTTTATTATATGGTATAAATTTAATTCGCAAAGCCAATAAAAAGGAACATGAATTATTGGATCAAAAGAATAATTTTCTTTTAAGCATTACCCACGAATTAAAAACACCATTAGCAACTACCAAATTGCAATTGCAAACTTTAAAAAAGCATAAATTAGGAGTTGAGAAACAACAAGAGTTAATAGATATTGCCATAAATGAAAATGAACGATTGAACTCTTTGATCGATAATGTATTGTTGGCAACGCGCATGCAAGAAAATGAGTATCATGTGTCAAAAGAGCGAGTTGACCTGAGCGATCTTATCACAAAAATAGCAAGCGCTAGTTATAGAAGTTCATTGGAGTCGGGAAATTTAAAGTTAAACATTGAGCCTTCGGTATTTTGTGAAGTTGATAAGCTTGCTTTCCCTTCAATTCTTTCAAATTTGGTGGATAATGCCTTTAAGTATTCCGGCGAAATAATGGATGTTGGAATTAATTTGAAAAAGAATGACACATGCATTGTTTTGGAAGTGAGCGATAGAGGAATGGGAATAAAGGATGCTGAGAAAAAAAGGATCTTCGATCAGTTTTACCGAAGCGGAAGCGAAGAAACCCGAAAAACGAAGGGCACGGGCTTAGGATTATTTATTGTAAAGTACTTAGTAGAAAAACATGGAGGAACTATTTCTGTAAAAGATAATACTCCTATTGGTTCGGTTTTTAAAATTGATCTTTTTGAAGTTTATTAAAGTCATATCTATTTTCGTCGCAGTGCTTGCTTTGAGTTCGTGCAACTCTTCCCATTCAGATAAAAGAACTGTTGAGGGCGCTGATCTTTATAAAGACACTTCCATTAAATATGCGCGACGATTTATAATTAATCATGGAAATGGTTTTAAAGTGATCCATATTTTAGCCAACAGAGAAACGAGCGATACGAGTGCCACATTTATTTTATACGATTCCATATTACCGCACATGGAATTCAAAAATTCGCACTTCATCAAAACCCCTTGCACCCGCGTGATCGCCTTAAGTAGTATTTATGCAAACATGATCACCGAAGTGGGCGGTTTAAAAAACATTATTGCCATTGAAAATGTGGATTATTATAACAACGGCGGAATTACAAAAGCTGTTGAGGCTGGTAAAATTGCCCAAGTGCAACGAAACCCTGAGATAGATAAAGAAACTATTTTGAAATTGAACCCTGATATTATTTTTGCTTTTGGCATGGGAGGTTCCTCCGGGGAATTTGATGCAAAAATTGTAGAGAGTGGAATTCCGGTAGTTATAAGTTTGGATCATTTAGAGCGTTCGCCATTAGCAAGAGCGGAATGGATAAAATTTTTCGCAGCCTTTGTAAATAGGTCGGATGAAGCCAATATTATTTTTTCGCAAGTGGAAAAAGAGTACAATGAGTTGAAGGCTTTAGCAAAGAATTACAAAGATAAACCAAATGTGTTAACCGAATTGAAATTTGGAGATACTTGGTATGTTCCGGGTGGAAAAAGTTATATGGCGCAATTAATAAACGATGCCTATGGAAATTATTTTTGGAATGAAGATACCGCCAGCGGCAGTTTGCATTTAAGTTTTGAAGCAGTATTCAAAAAGGCTCAAAAGGCGGATATTTGGTTAAATGTTTCTATGTGTACTACAAAGCAACAAGTAATTGCACAAGACAAACGTTACGGCGATTTTGAAGCATTTAAAAACAATAGCATCTACAACAATAATTTATATAGTAATAAATTGAATTACACTATCTATTGGGAAACCGGTATGATATACCCAAATCGTATTTTAAGTGATATGATCCAAATGTTTCATAAACAAGCAAAGGATAGTTTAGATCGTCCGTTTTACTATTACCATCAGCTAAATTGAAAGCAAGCCTAAAACATATTCTTATTTTAGTATGCATTTTGACGATGGCATTTGCGTTAAACGTTTTGTTGGCAGGTTCTTCTGTTTTAAAATTTTCGGAGATCAATTTTGATGATTATATTTTTCGAAACATCCGTTTATCAAAAGCTTTAACAGCTTTATTATGCGGCATAAGTTTACCAATTGCAGGACAAATTCTTCAAGTATTATTTAGAAATCCATTGGCTGGGCCTTATGTTTTGGGAATAAGTTCAGCTTCCAGTTTAGCAGTTGGAATTGCTATCATGGCCTTACATACGTTTGGCGTAATGGGATATTTGTTCTTCTCAAAAACGGCCATTATTCTTGCAGCTTTTGCCGGAAGTTTGTTTTGCACCTTGCTTATTTTGTTCGTAGCAAAAAAAGTAATCAGCAATGTATTCTTATTATTGATAGGCTTAATGCTGGGCCAAATATTTGGCGCTCTACAATCTTTTGTTGAATATTTTAGTACCGACAAAGGCCTGCGCGAATTTGTGATGTGGAGCTTTGGTTCACTTGGAAACTCAACATATACCGACATTACCCTATTTGCAGGTATTGGAATAGGTTTGATCATTATACTTTTTATGCTCACCAAGCCATTTCAGGTTTTTTTAATGGGTCAAAATTATGCGAATGCATTAGGTGTTGATTTTGCAAAGTATCGTATTTATTTTATTGTGATCTCATCGTTGCTTACGGCATTAGCAACGGCGTTTTGCGGACCAATAGCTTTTGTTGGACTTTCCATTCCAATTATGACGAGGCTTATTTATAGAACTTCTGATCAAAAATTTCAATTGACCGCATGTTTGTTGTTAGGCGGAATTACCATGTTAATTTGCGATACGTTGTGTTATACTATTTTGCCCGATCGCGTAATTCCTATTAATGTGATCACAACCTTGTTTGGTTCCCCATTTATTATTTATTTATTATTTAAAACACGTAATTGGTAGTGAATGTAAAACTCAACATAATTGATTTGAGCATAGGGTATGCTTCTAAACCTGCCTGCTGGCAGGCAGGAAAGCAAACTACTGTTGTATACAAGGGAATAAGCGCAAGTTTTACATCAGGAATGATGGTGGGCATAATTGGCAAAAATGGTTTAGGTAAATCAACATTATTAAGAACCATTGTAGGATTGCAGGAAAAGTTACAAGGAGAAATTAGTTTGGATAATAAGGCTTTAGATCTATTATCCAAGCATGAACTTGCTAAAATGATTGCTGTTGTATTAACCGAAAAAGTAGGGGGATTCAATTTAACGGTAACTGATCTTGTGGCAATGGGTAGAGTGCCTTACACAAACGCGTTCAATCATTTAGAAGAAGCAGATAAAAAGATCATTCACGATTGTATTTTGGTTTGTGGTTTGAACGAACATACATCAAAACCCGTAAATGAATTAAGCGATGGTTTGTTTCAAAAAGCTATGATCGCCAAAGGGCTAGCTCAGCAAACGCCTATTTTATTATTAGATGAACCAACGGCGTATTTGGATTTCCCTTCTAAGCATCAATTATTCGAATTATTAAAGAAAGTTTCCAAAGAAGAAAACAAATGCATCATCACATCCTCTCACGATATCGAATTAGTTTTAAAGTACGCTTCTCACATGTTGATCCTTTCGGAAGAGAATGAATTTGAATTTATTGAAACTTCTAATTATAAAGTCAGTGAACTTTTTAAGAAAGTAACGAATGGGTATTTTGGTTAAATGGACGAAAGCAATTGCTCTCTATATTCGGTTAGTATACTCGATTTAGATAAAAATCCTTTGTAAACCCCTTTTTCTGTTACCGGTAAATTCCATTGCCCGGTTTCTTCAAATTTATCCATTACTGAAAAAATATCCTCATCGTGTTTTATGATCACCTCGGGTTTCAACATGATCTCTGATGCAACTAACTTGGTATATAGTTCCTGATTGAACATTTCTTCCTTAATGCCGGCCATTGTAATAATACCTTGAAGTTTATTATTCTCATCTACCACCGGAAATATATTTCGCTGAGAGTGTTTGATGTTTTCAACTATTACGCCCAAATTATCATTCGGTTTTAAAGTGGTAAAATCTGTTTCAATAAGTTTACTCATATCAATTTTTCCAAGAATACTAGTGTCCTTATCTTCCGAAACAACTGTTCCTTTCTTTTTTAATTTTAAAACGTCTAAAGAGTCGGGATGGAAATATTTTACAACGGCATAACTTACCGACGAAACGATCATGAGTGGAATGATCAATTCGTAACCTCCCGTAATTTCGGCTATCAAAAATATAGAAGTTAATGGCGCATGAAAAACTCCTGCTAAAACTCCTGCCATAGCAACAAGTGTGAAGTTTACAACGGGAACATCTTTAAAGCCTAAATACTGCAACAATAAAGCAAAGGCAAAACCAAGATGTGCGCCAACAAAAAGAGAAGGTGCAAAGTTGCCGCAGTTACCACCCGAGCCAATAGTAAGTGCAACGGCTACGCTTTTTAGTAAAAAGGTTAAACAAATAAGAATTAATATCTGCCATTTATGATCAACAAAATTCTTTAAAACACTTTGGTTCAAAAACTGATCGGTATGTAATTCAGATATTCCTTTAATGCTTTCATAACCTTCGCCAAATAATGTTGGAAATAGCAACAAAAGAACGGCTAAAAGTAAACTACCGATCAACCATCGCATGGACTTTGATTTGAGTTTTTTAAATTTTGCACTTGCCCACGAAAAAACATTAACGTAGTACAAAGCCACAGCTGCGCTTAATAAGGCAAGAGCTACATAAAAAGGTAAGTTCTCATAATTGAAGGGTTGTTTTAATTTAAAATTGAGCAAGATGTTCTCATTTAAAATGATCTTCGAGATCAAAGCGCCACTTGCCGAGGCAATGAGTAAAGGAATGAAGGCAGTAAGGTTGATATCAATTAGCAAAACTTCTAAAGCAAACAAAACTCCGGCAATTGGTGCGTTAAAGGCTCCCGCAATTCCACCGGCAGCTCCGGCGGCTAGTAGTAAAGTTCTTTCGCGATAACTTAGTTTGTATCGTCGCGCATAGTTAGATCCAATAGCCGATCCTGTATTAACAATAGGCGCTTCCATTCCTCCTGAACCTCCAAAACCTACAGTTATTCCGCTGGTAATAATATGCGCCCACATGTGATGAAATGGAATGAAACTACTTTTTTTAGCAATAGATTGTAAAATGTAAGAGATCCCTTTGCTTAAAAATCCATTGTAAAATCGGTTAATGATCAAAACGGTGATGCCTATACCAATGAGGGGTAAAAAAACATACGTAAGTTTAAAATCTTGAGTTTGTAAATATTGATCTACAAGCTGCTTTCGAATGAAGTGAGCAAATGATTTTAAAATTACAGCGGCAATTCCTGTGCTCAGTCCAACCAAAATGCTCGACAGAATAAGAAATTGCTTTTGAGTAAGATGATCGTGAATTTTACTTAATAATTGCTCGAGTATGTTGAGTTTTTTAGGTTTCACCTGATCTCAAATGTATTAACTTTTCCTCAAGGAAATCTTGAAAAAAAATAATGTTGTTATATTCATACAAACAGTTAATTTTGCAAAACTTAATGAAAAATGTACTTATGAAACTTAAAGTTAAAAAATCTCAGTTACCGAATGCCGGAAAAGGTCTATTTACGAATGTTGCAATTAAAAAAGGCGAAAAAATAGTAGAATACAAAGGAGAGATCATTCAGTGGAAGGACTACAAGGTGCGAGTAGATAATAATGAAGATGGATATCTATTATTTGTAAATAGAAAGAGATGTATTGATGCCTTCAACACTCCTCAGCATGTTGCAAGATATGCTAATGATGCTGCAGGGTTAAGCAGAACAAAAGGATTAAGAAATAATTGTTTCTACGATATTGTGGATGGAAGAGGATATATTGTGCCAACTCGCAATATTAAAGCAGGAGAAGAGATATTTGTAAACTACACCAAGGAATATTGGAATTGTGTGCGTTACAACATTAAGCACGGACATTACAAGCCGAAAAAGGCTAAAAAGTAAGATAGGAGGCTAGGCCGTGCAAACCGCCTTCTCTTCCAAATCCACTTTCCTTATATCCACCAAATGGTGAAGTAGGATCGAATTTATTATAGGTATTTGCCCAAACTACACCGGCGCGTAATTTAGAAGTAAGATTAAATATCTTTGCGCCTTTGTCCGTCCAAACACCGGCACTTAAACCGTAAGGAATATTATTCGCTTTTTCAATTACTTCTTCAATAGTTCGGAAAGTTTGTATTGTTAGTACAGGGCCAAAAATTTCTTCTTGCACCACACGATTGCTTTGCGCAGCACCAATAAATAAAGTTGGCTTACAATAGTATCCTTTGTGAGGTAATGTTGCTGAAGTTTGAAATAGTTCCAATCCTTCTGATCTTCCAATTTCTAAATACGAATTTATTTTTTCTAATTGCTCTTTGCTATTGATGGCACCAATGTCGGTGTTCTTATCTAATGGATCGCCAACAATTAAAGTTTCCATGCGTTCTTTTAACTTGCGGATCACAAGTTCCGCAACGTTTTCTTGCACAAATAAACGCGATCCGGCACAGCATACATGTCCTTGATTAAAGAAAATACCATTTACAATTCCTTCTACCGCTTGGTCAATTGGCGCATCATCAAAAACGATATTAGCCGCCTTGCCACCAAGTTCAAGGGTGATCTTTTTATTTGTTCCCGCAATTGATTTTTGAATGATCTTTCCAACATCGGTACTTCCGGTAAAGGCTATTTTATTTACGTGAGGATGCGCCACCATAGCAGCGCCGGTATTTCCAAAGCCGGTAATAATGTTTACCACACCCGGAGGAAGATCGCAATCCTGAATGATCTCGGCCAATTTCAAAGCGGTAAGCGGTGTGCTTTCGGCTGGTTTTAAAACAACAGTATTTCCTGTTGCAAGCGCCGGAGCAATTTTCCAGGCTGCCATTAGTAAGGGGAAATTCCAAGGAATTATTTGTGCCGCAACACCTAAACTCTTTGATTTTTTATTTGGGAAAGCATAATCGAGTTTATCTGCCCATCCGGCGTAATAAAAAAAATGATTGGCCGCTGTTGGAATATCAAAATCTCTACTCTCGCGAATTGGTTTTCCGCCGTCCATACTTTCTATCACTGCTAATTCGCGCGCGCGTTCTTGCATCACTCGTGCAATTCTAAAAATATATTTAGCGCGTTCTTTCGCGGGCATTTTTTTCCACACTTTGTCGTACGCATTTTTTGCAGCAGTCACAGCGCTATCAACATCTTTTGCGTTTGCTTCGGCAACTTCCGCTAATTTTTCAAGCGAGGATGGACTATAGGTATCAAAATATGTTTTGCTGTTGGGCTTTACAAATTTTCCGTTAATAAAAAGGCTGTACTGCGATTTTAATTTCGCATGATCTTTTGCTTCCGGAGCCGGGGCGTATTCCCAATTAGATGTGTTTTCCATATTCTATAATTTTGAATTTTGAATTAGATTAATTCAAAATTCAGCATTTATCATCCTTTTTAATCAATACTTATATAATCCTTACTATAATATGCGCCTTTGATTTCTTTACCTAATTGTAAAATAATATCGTTTGCCAAACTGCTGGCGCCAAAGCGAAACCACTCATTGTTCATCCACTTTGGGCCTAGTGTTTCGTTAAGCATTACCAAATATTGTAAAGCGGATTTTGCTGTGCTAATTCCTCCTGCAGGTTTCATGCCAACCATTTTTCCGGTTTTTTGAAAATGATCTTTAATGGCCAACAACATAACTAATGTTACAGGCATTGTTGCAGCTGGTTGAATTTTACCGGTTGATGTTTTGATGAAATCTGCGCCTGCTGCAATGGCAATATCACTTGCTTTTCGAACATTATCTAATGTTGAAAGTTCTCCGGTTTCTAAAATTACTTTTAAACGTGCAATACCGCAGGCTTTTTTAACCGCAGCAATTTCATCAAAAACAAAATCATAATTACCTTGTAAAAATTCACCGCGGCTTATCACCATATCAATTTCATCAGCGCCACTATCAACCGCAATTTTTGTATCCTCTAATTTTATTTGTAACGACGAATTTCCACTCGGAAAAGCAGTAGCAACCGATGCGATTTTTACATTACTGTTCTTTAGTATCTGTTTTGCACTGGCTACATGTGTTGGATAAACACAAACGGCGGCCACTGTTGGCAGGTTAGGAATATGATCGGCCACATGCAAAGCCTTGTGACATAACTGTATCACTTTTCCTTCTGTATCTTTTCCTTCAAGCGTTGTAAGATCTATCATATTCAAAGCAAGCTTGAGGCCTTGTATTTTGCTTTGTTTTTTAATACTTCGGCTGTTGAATCGCGCAATGCGTTCTTCTATTCCTGTCTGATCAATTATAACACTTTTGAATGGATCCATTTTTAATAAAATCAACTGTTAAATATAACTAAAAATATGTTTTGCCAATGCAGGCAAACACACACAAGTTATTAAATAAAGTTTACCTTTAACCTACTTTATGTTGTTTTGCAAACCCCTTAGAAACAAATCGCGCTACAAGCCTTTTCGTGAAATTGATAAAACGTATTCTTTTACGGAGTATGATAAGGCATCGTTGGTAAATAAGACCGATTGGGAAAGTGTTGTTTCAAAAGAAAGCATTTTTTTTGATATCGACTATTTAAAACTTATCGAACATTCTACGCATGCAGTTTTAAAATGCAGATATGTTATTATTTACAAGAATACTGAAGCGTGTGCTATTTTGTATTTTCAACTTACCGAGTTTAAAGCAAATGTGTTTGGCGATCTTTTGCATGGGGAGATTAATGACATTAAATCGCACAGGCTAAAACTTTTTGAAAAATATGTAGAGTCGAAAGATGAGGATGATATTTTGTTTCGCTTGTTTACGTGTGGAAATAATTTGGTAAGCGGGGAATATGGATTTATGAACACGGAAAAAATAAGCAAAAAAGATTTTTTTGTGTTGTTCAACACCTTACTTAAAACAATTTCTTCGGAAGAGAATCTCGGCAGCAAAATCGCTGCAGTTTTGATAAAGGATTTTGAATTACCAATTGAGGAATTAGAAGCCAACAGTAAATTCGAATCATTTAATGTAGAGCCAAATTTAGTGGTAGACATTCCAGAAGGGTTGAACTCGGTAGAGGATTATTTGCAATTATTCTCTAAGAAATACCGCAATCGCGCTAAGGGAATTTTAAAAAACAGATCTGAGTTTATTATCAAGAATATGGACTTAGAGGAGATCGAAAAGCATACTGATTGTATGTATAGTTTGTATCACAATATTTATGCAAAGGCAAAATTCAAACTGCTTTTGTTGCCACACAATTATTTTTCAGAAACAAAAAAGATATTCCCAGAGAAGTTTTTTGTGAAGGGGTTTTATAAAGATGATCAACTGATAGCTTTCTCTTCATGGTTCATGATGCCTGATCATACGATCGAAGCGCATTACATCGGAATGGATTACGAGTTGAATTCAAAACTGGAATTGTATCAAAATATTTTGTACAGTTTTATTGAGCTGGCAATTGAAACCGGCAAACAAAAAGTGAATTTAGGAAGAACGGCCGCCGAAATTAAAACAACAGTGGGAGCAAGAGCTCACGAATTAACGTGTTATGTTCAGCCGCAGAACACAGTGTCGAAATTGATCTGTAAACCCTTCATTGAATTTTTAAAGCCGAAAGAATGGATCCCTCGCAATCCATTTAAAGAGGAGACTTTAGTTTAACTCAGCCTCAAATAATTCTGCAAAATTCTTTTTAAGTTTTTCTTTGATCTCGTTCATGTCTACTTCTTTTCCAAGTTCTACATTTAAACTTGTTACGGCTTTATCATTTATACCGCAAGGAATAATATTATTGAAATAATTCAAGTCAGCGTTCACGTTAAATCCCCAGCCATGCATGGTTACCCATCGGCTGCAACGTACACCAAAGGCGCAAATTTTTCGAGCTTTTAGCGGATTGGTTTCATCCAGCCAAACACCTGTTTCTCCTTTGCTTCTTCCGGATTCTAATCCGTATTCTTCTAATGTTTTGATGATGGTTTCTTCGAGCAGGCGTAAATATTTATGGATGTCGGTAAAAAAATTATCAAGATCTAAAATAGGGTAGGCCACTAATTGCCCTGGACCGTGATAGGTAATATCCCCGCCACGATTTATTTTATAATACGTTGCTTTTTTTTCTTGGAGCTGTGATTCGTTCACTAGTAAATTTTTTTCATCCCCACTTTTTCCTAAGGTATATACGTGTGGATGCTCAACAAACAGTAAATAATTTTTTGTTGGTGTTCTTTTTTCTTCAGGAAGATTACGATTCTTTATTTTTTGCTCAACGATCGAATTAAAAAGAACTTCCTGGTATTCCCAGCAAGCCTTGTAGTCCATCATCCCAAGTTCTTTGAATATGATGTTCTTGTTTTTCAAAGAAAGGAATTAAAATTTAGAAAGTTCTTTTTTCAAATGATCTATCACATTTACTTCAACGGCATCTATGCCCCTGATGTCGGCAATGTAACAGCTTATCCAATCGCCAATGTGGATCAAGTATAGGAATTGCTCTAATTTTGAATCGCCTTTTGCTTTAATATCAATTACTTCTTTCGCGTATTTTTGAAAAATGGGTTTACAAACCTCATAACGTTTTTGTGTGCGCTTGTAATCAAAAGAAGAATGAAAAGTAACAACCGTTAAATTTTTATTTTCGGTGGTCCATCCCACCAACTCATTGTGATTCATCTCCGGAAAAACATGATGCCAGCATAGCGCTTTTGAGTTCTCGTTTATTTGTTGACGAAAACGCACGCTTACACCTTCGCAAGTTCCTAAAGAATAGATCACGGCCAATTGTCCGTTTAATTTTTGGGCAATCTGACTTGCTTCTCCTTTGATAATGTCTTTTTCCTTTGTAAGAAGTTCAATGCTCTTGTCAAGATCAAGCATTATTTTTTTATCAGCAAAGCCTTTAGCAATGAGTATCTCAATAAGTTGAACCAATGAATATCCTATGCACGAGCGTGGAGGATTTCCTCCCGGAATTTCAATAAAATCAAATTGATGTTGTTTGGCAAGTTCTAAAACTTTTCCTCCGCTTGTTACACAAACTATTTGAACTTTTCTTGAAATAGCATCGTTCATTACTTGTACGGTTTCTTCGGTATTTCCGCTGTAAGATGAAACTATGAGTAGAGTATTTGCGTTTGCAAAGGCCGGTAAAAAATAATCTTTATTGATTATAATAGGTACCGAACACGAATCGCTTACCAGTTCATTTAAAATGGTTCCGCCAATGCCCGATCCGCCCAAGCCGGTTATAATTATATTCTGGATATTCCCCGATTTCGAAATTACCGATTTAGAGGCTATATCTTTTGCCTTTTTTAACTGCTCGGTGAACGATTCAACTAATGCTTTCATAAAATTTCAGGTCAAAGGTAGAAAAAACAGGCAACTTCTATAATTATTTCCTATTCAAACTCATCCAAACCTTCATAATGGCTGCAACGCTTATGGCATCCGTGATCTGACCTTTATTAACCATGTCAAAAGCTTCGTTTATATGAATTTTTTTAACCTGTAAAATCTCACTTTCTTCAGGCTCGCTATCCTCAAAACTTAAGTTCGTGGCTTTGTATACTATGGCTGTTTCGTCTGTGGCCGAATTACTCAAGTGTAAACGCATTATTTCTGTAAATTCTTGAGCAATTATACCGGTTTCTTCCTTTAACTCGCGCTTGGCCGATTCAAGAGGATCAACACCTAAAGGACCGCCACCTTCAGGAATTTCCCAGGAGTATGAATTCATTGGATACCTCCACTGGCCTATAAGCCAGGTGTTGTTGTGCTCATCCAAAGGCACTATTCCAATGGCTAAATTTTTGAAATTAACAACGCTATAAATGGCCGGTTTATTGGCTGGGTTTAGGCAATCGTGTTTTATCACTTTTATCCAACCCGACTCATAAACTTGCTCCGATTTTAACGTTTTCCAGGGGTTATGTTCCATAACTAAATTTTTTTAAAAATCACTTCACTCAACAATAGGTATAATTTACACGCTCATATTGTTAATTATATCATTTATAATCGCTAAATTAGTAACTTTTAACGTATATATTCGTAACCAAGTGATTATGAATCGGGCACTTTATAAGACTGTACTTTTTTCTCTCTTTACCTTGCTATTTAACGTAGCGTTGTCGCAATCATTGTATTGGGTAGGTGGATCGGGTAATTTTAATGACCCCAAGCATTGGTCGTTAAAAGCTGGTGGTGAGCCCGCCTTTAAGATTCCTACTAATTCTACAGATGTATTTTTTGATGATCATTCATTTGAGGGTCAGTACACTGTGAATTTTGATAAGAATAATGCTGTTAAAAGTTTTAACGCCAACAGTTTAAGAAATATTGTGGTTTTTGAAGGAGCAAAACTCAACGTTTTATACATCAGCGAAGGAATTTACCTTTCACAATTTGTAAAATTCAACTCACAGACTGAGATCATTTTTAGTTCTGCATCCCTCAATACAAACCTTATAGAGTTTGGTTTAAGTACGCTTAATTGTAATCTTTATTTTAACCATGGTAATTACACATTTCGATCAATTACTCAAAATGAACAAAATACCATCAATTTTGGAGATGGAAAATACATTTTTAATAGGGCAGTAGTAACAACGGGGAGTTTTTTAAGCACAAGTCCGAGCGCTTCATTTAGTTTTGACGAGTCATTTTTTAAAGCAACTAACTATTTTAAGATCGATGCGAACTCTTCGGTTAGTAGTAGCAAGTTTTATTTAGTAACAAATAAAACGTCAAGTCAAAAATTCAGTGTTCCGGCCCAAATGTTGAGCGCACAGAATAACACTTTTATGAACATGATGATGCCAATTTGTAGCTTAACAATAAGCACCACGCCATCATGTACTGGTCCTTGTACCGGAGTATTAACCATTAGTTTTTCGCCCGGTTGTACAGATAACCCTTATAGTATTTTTGTAAACAATGGTGATCCTTTATGCGCACTAACAACCGCAAGTTTAGCGGGATCGATCAATACTGCTACTTCTTCAGTTTATACAGCGGCAAATGCGTGCACTTGTAGTATAAATTATCAGGTTCTAGTATTCGATAACAATGGAAACTTTGCCAATCAAAACGTGAATTTTATACCTAACCCAATTTCCGCTACTAACGCTAATACAATATCAAGCTGTAGTAGTTTATGTGATGGTAAAATGACAGGAAATATCTTTGGTAGTCCTGTATTTTCAGTAGCCATCACACCAGCAACTGTTACACCTTCTAGCTTTACCACAGCCTTTCAGTACACCTTAAATAATTTGTGTGGAGGTGTTACATACTCATTCTTAATTACAGATAAAGATGGATGTTCTGCAACAATAACTAAATCACTCGCGCCAACTCCACCCGTTTTACCAAATGCATTTACGCAGAGTGTCAGTTGTAATGGAGGTTGTAATGGATCAATTACGGTTAATCCTACAGGAGGTACTGCTGGCTATACGGTTCAGTTTAGC
The DNA here is from genome assembly GCA_034439635.1 of Bacteroidota bacterium. Classification (GTDB taxonomy): domain Bacteria; phylum Bacteroidota; class Bacteroidia; order B-17B0; family Aurantibacillaceae; genus Aurantibacillus. Next base: position 22,308 of record JAWXAS010000013.1, read on the forward strand.
ACGGGACCAACTTTTACTGTGCCGGCCGCAGGCTCTGCTTCCATAGTCAATTTATGTCCAGGACCATATTCTAGCACAGTAACCGATACAAAGGGCTGTCAGGTCATAACAAATTATGTTATCAATCAGCCACCATCAATGACGGTAACGCCAACACAAACCAATCTTGTTTGTAATGCGGTTTGTAGTGGAGTTGCTTCTGTAAGTGTAAGTGGCGGAACTCCTCCATATTTTTATAGTTGGTCACCTGCTGCATCAGCAACTAACAATGCAACAGGTTTATGCGCAGGAACACAAACCCTTTCTATTTTGGATAACAATGCCTGTCCACGAACGCAAACTTTTAATATCACTTCACCGCCTGCAATTACACTTGCTGTGTTAGGAACAAATATTTCCTGTAACTCGTTGTGTAACGGATCTGCCACCGCTAGTGCCACAGGTGGAGTTGCTCCACATACATATACATGGACCGGACCGGCATTTGGCCCTGTTACCACAAGTGTTATTTCAGCTTTATGTCCAGGAGTTTATACAGTGGTGTCGCGTGACGCCAACTTATGTACAACTACTCGTACAATTTCTATAACTCAACCACCGGCTGCAACCATCACTGCTGTTAAAACGGATAATACGTGTTTCTCATCCTGTGCTGGTTCTGCAACTATTACTGTAAGTGGTGGAAATGGCGCTCCGTTTAGTTTTACATGCGCACCAGCTTCTTCATCGATAGTTGCAGGTGGTGTTCTTACCATTTCAAACTTGTGTCAGGGAAATTATACTATTTCCGCAACCGATGCATCTTTGTGCCCAAGTTCAACAGTTATTACAATAACGCAGCCGGCCAGTATCACACCAAATATTACAAGCGGATCTGTAACTTGTAATGCCGCTTGTAATGGTTCTATAAACGCAGTTCCTGTTGGTGGAAGTGGTGCTCCTTACACATTTACGTTAGTAAGTCCGGCCCCATCAACTGTTTTTACTGCACCACCATATACTAATTTGTGCGCTGGAATTTATACATTGTTCATTAAAGACGTTGCGAACTGTATTGTTTCAAGAACAGTTAATATCTCTCAACCAAATCCACTTGTTCCAGGTATTGCGTCTTCATCTGTTACATGTTTCAATGCATGTAATGGATCATTGGCAGGTAGTGTTCTTGGCGGTACACCGTCTTATACCTTAATGTGGACCACTCCAACGGGAACTGTTGCTGGTGGTAATATCATTAATCAATGTGCGGGTAATTACACTTTCTTTGTTACTGATGCTAATTCGTGTACTGCGCAAGCTACATTTACACTATTGCAACCCGCAGATATCACTGCCACCTTCAATATCACGCCTCCAAGTTGTAATACAAGTTGTAACGGACAAATAAGTACAATTCTTGCGGGAGGAACTCCAGGTTACACACTTAACTGGTCAAACTCTGGCGGTAATCCAAATATTAATTTATGTGCCGGAGTTTATACATTAATAGTTAATGATGCTAATGGCTGTGTTAAAACATTAACCGCTGCTGTAGTTGCACCTCCTGCATTTACAATTTCCGTGAATACACAATCAACTATTTGCGCAGGAAATTGTAATGGGGCAGCAACTGTTATTGCTACAGGTGGTACTGGTTTAATTACTTATCAATTTAATACAATGCCGGTTACTACTAATACAACCGGAATAGTTTCCGGTCTTTGTGCGGGTGCATATATTGTGAATGTTACAGATGCTAATGGCTGTTCTCAATCAGCAGCATTCAACATTAGCTCACCTCCTATATTAAATGCTGCCATAACCGGAATATTGAATACATGTAATATTTGTACCGGCGGAGCAACTGTTACAGTGAGCGGTGGTGTTCCTGGTTATACAGTGAATTGGACAAACAGCGTTTCTGTTACTGTTGGTACAGGAACAACAATTACTAATTTATGCGTTGGCACTTATACGGCTAATGTTAATGATGCTTTAGGTTGTACGCGAATAGCCACAGTTTCAATTGCAAACACAGTTAGCGTTACTGTAATTACAAGCGGATCTTCTATTTTATGTTTCGGCGTATGTAATGCTTCTGCTACAGCAAATCCTGCAGGTGGAACTGCGCCATATACTTTTTCTTGGAATACTGCGCCTGTGCAAACTGCAGCAACAGCTACAGGTTTGTGTGCAGGAAGTTATACTTGTACTGTAACGGATTTTCTAGGGTGTTCTAATACTGGGTCAATAACATTCACTCAGCCCTCTTCTATAACGGTAACATCTTCTCAAACAAATATTCCATGCTTCGGAGGTTGTATTGGTGCAATAACAACAACAGCCAATGGTGGAACAGCACCTTTAAGTTTTTCATGGAGCCCAGGTGGCCAAACAACAACTTCACTTACCAGCTTATGTACCGGAACATATAGTATTAAGGTAACAGATCTTAACGGCTGTACTGTTACACCTGCAACATTTACAATTGCTTCAAATCCTTCGTTAACAGTTGTGTTTACCTCTACAAGTCCTACAGGTTGTAATTTATTGAACGGTATTATTTCAGCTACGGCATCAGGAGGATCCGGCGCTCCTTATCAATTCACTTGGACACCACCATCTACTTCGGTAGTTGCAGGACCTGTTACTACCGCAAGTTCATTAGGCGCCGGAACATATACGTTGCTTGTTATGGATGGTGCAGGGTGTACCAATAGTTTTGTAACTTCATTATCAAACCCTGCCGGACCAACAGTTAATGTTACATCTTCATCGGTTACTTGTTTTGGAGCTAATAATGGATCTGCAACAGCAATAGCTTTAGGCACTGGTCCTTTCTCATTTACTTGGAGCCCTGCTACTGCATCATCAGTTATTGGTGCCACAACAACGGCTACCGGTATGACAACCGGCACATACAATATAAATGTAACCGACATTAGTACTGGCTGTATTACTAGTCAAACCATAAATATTTTGCAGCCAACGCAAATGACAATTACGTCGAACGTTACTAATGCAACATGTAATTCATCTAACAATGGATCTATTACCGCAACCATTGCTGGCGGAACTCCAAATTATACATTGAACTGGTTACCCGCAGGAACAGGCACTGCAATTACGAATCTTTCTACTGGAAACTACACTGTAAATGCAACAGATGCTAACGGTTGTGTTATTTCAAGAACATTTGTGATCACCGCGCCAAGCTCATTAACCGTTACTTCAACGCAAACCAATGTAACCTGTAATAGTTTCACTAATGGTGCAATTTCATTAACTGTAACGGGCGGATCGCCCGGTTATAATTTCACTTGGACACCTGTAGGAACATTTACGGGTTCAACAAATAATCCCATTTCAAATTTACCGCCTAATGCTTATACGGTTACAGTAACAGATGTTAATGGTTGCCCAAGTATAAATACTTTCACGATCACACAGCCGACAGCTATTGGACACACAGTAATTTCATCCAATGCAGTTTGTAATTCATTATGTAATGGAACGGCATCGCAGGTTATAACTGGTGGTACGCCAACATTTACATTTAGCTGGTCGAGTACCGCAGCAACAACACAATCCTTAGGGGCTTTATGCGCAGGAAATTATACGGCTACTGTTACAGATGGTAATGGTTGCGTTTCAAATAGAACATTTGTAATTACTCAACCCGCAGCAATTGCAATTACTGTAACACCAACACATCCAAAATGTAATGCGCAGTGCAACGGATCAATAACTACAAATGTTGTAGGAGGTAATCCTGGTTATGTTTATTCATGGATCCCTGCGGGTGCGGGACCAAATCCTACAGGATTATGTGCAGGCAATTATACTTTAAGCATAACTGACGCGAGTTTGTGTGCTGGAAGTGCAGTTATAACTTTAACTAATCCTCCTTTAGTAGTTGCAAACATTACGTTTAGTAATCCACTTTGTAATTCCAATTGTAATGGTTCGGCTACAACTACACCGGCAAATGCAACGGCACCTATTCAATATACTTGGACAAGTGTTCCGGCTAGCTTTACAAATGTAGCAAGCGGTTTATGTGCCGGAACTTATAGCGTATTTATTTTAGATGCGAATGGTTGTACAGATACAGGTCAGGTTACTTTAACAAACCCTCCTTTATTAACTGTCAACGTTTCAATTTTAGCAGCAAGTTGTGGATCTGCCAATGGTACTGCAAGCGTTACGCCAAGTGGTGGAACGCCTGCATATAACTTTACATGGACACCAGCGGTTGCTGGAAACACCAATGTAGCTGCGAATATTGTTGCAGGTGTATACACTGTGGTTGTTGCCGATGCTAATGGCTGTACAAATACACAAGCCATTCCGGTAAGTAATGCCAACGGACCAAGTTCTGCGGCTATCTCACAAACAAACGTAGCTTGTAATTCGCAATGCACAGGTGCTGCATCCGTAACAACAATAACCGGTGGTACGCCTGGTTATACTGTAACTTGGGTAACACCGCCTTCGGCATCTACTTTAATAACGAATTTGTGCGCTGGAACATATACTGCTCAAATAATTGACGCTAATGGTTGTTTACTATTCCAATCTGTAACTATTACAGAGCCACCTCCGTTTGATGATAACGAAACCGTAAGTAATGCATTTTGTATAGGTGTTTGTAATGGTAGTATTGTTTTGGCTCCAACAGGAGGAACAGGACCTTATAATTACGCATGGAGTTCATCTCCTTCACTTACGAATACAGCTGCGGGTTTATGCGTAGGCGTTCACACCGCAACAATAACCGATTTTGCAGGCTGTACATTTACCGCAAGCTATAATGTTAACGGAACCACTATTCTTACCGGTGCCGTGGCAAGTTCATCAAATCCTTGTTTTGGAAATTGTATAGCAAGTTCAACGGTTATTGCAACCGGAGGTGGTTTAGCGCCATACACGTATGCTTGGAGTAATACACAAACAGGCTTGATAGCAAACAATTTATGTAATGGAACGTATAGTGTTATTATAACAGATAATAATGGTTGTCAAAATACATTTACAGCCGATATTACTTCCCCTAGCGTAATTGCCGTACTTCCAAGTATTAGTTCACCTTCATGCGGAATGTGTAATGGCTCGGCAACTGTTGCCACCGGTGGTGGTACTTCGCCATATACGTATTCATGGACAAGTGCAAGTACAACTTCTGTAGAAATTAATTTATGTGCAGGCTTGTATCAAGTGTTGGTTACAGATGCAAACGGTTGTACTCAAACTCAAAATGTCCCAATTAGTAACTCGTCTGGCATTACCGGTGAAACATATAATGTTCAAGATGAATTATGCTTTAATGATTGTAATGGTTCGGTAACGGTAACACCTATTGGTGGAAGTGCTCCGTATTCTTATAGTTGGCTCAGCCCAGTTTCATCAAATAGTGTGTTAACTAATTTATGCGGAGGAATATACTTTATTCAAATGACCGACGCACAAGGTTGTATTCGTACAAGTTCAGTAAGTATTAACTCTGCAACCAATATTATCATTTCTCCAAACATTAACGCGCCTTCTTGCCCTGCTAATAATAATGGTACGGTAAGTGTAAATGTAGTTGGAGGTACTGGCGTTTATACTTACACTTGGTTACCGGTAGGTAGTACTTCCGTGATCACAAATGTGAGTGCAGGTGTTTATACGGTAATAGTAAGTGATGGTGCGTGTACAAAAACAGCTGCTATCAACGTAAGTAATTCAACTGCTCCAGCATTATTCTTTGCGCTAACAAATAACGGTTGCCCGGGCGGACCATGCACTGGAGCTATAGCCGTTACACCAACACTTGGAACACCTCAATACAATTTTAATTGGAGTAATGGAAGTACTGCTAACAATGTTCCGTCCCACACCGTTTCTGGTTTGTGCGCGGGTGTGATCACTTTAACTGTTACTGATGTTTCAGGATGTATAGCTACACAATCATTTACAATAACTCAAAACCCAGCACTTAATTTAAGCTTGCCTGTTGTAACTCAAGTGAAATGTAATAGCGATTGTAATGGCTCCATACAATTAGTTCCAAGTGGAGGAGCATTACCATATGTTATATCGTGGATACCGGCCTCAGCCGTTATACCTTCAAATCCACTCACAAATTTGTGCGCCGGAAGTTATACTGGCGTTGTTACGGATATTAATGGATGTACTATTTCAAGAACAGTGAATATTTTAAATCCATTGCCGTTCTCGTTAACTACGCAAATTGCTGATGCAACTTGTAATTCATCAGCCGATGGAGCTGCAACAACTACTTTAAATGGTGCAACGCCCGGTTATACGTATACTTGGATTGATGGCGCAAGCAATACCTATACAACCGCTAGCCTAGCAAATGTTTTACCTGGTACTTATTCGTTATCTATTGTTGACTCCCAAGGATGTCCTAAAGATACCGTAGTAACAATTGCAGGTTCATTTACCGTGCTTGCCGATGCTGGTGCCGATAGAACATTATGTATTGACCCTAACTCAATACTGTTAGATGGTAGCCCATCTCAAAATGCTGTTCTCTATAATTGGACTCAATTAGCCCCAACAAACACTATAGCTAATACCGTTACAACAAGTGTTATTCCAACAATCGGAACAAATACTTATGTGTTATTAGTTACTTCATCAGTAGCAATTTGTTTTGATGATGATACTGTGTTAGTAGTTGTAAATCCGTTACCAGATATAAATGCAGGACCAACACAAAGCATTTCAATGTTTAGTTCTGCAAGTTTAGGCGGAAGCCCAACATCAATAACAGGGTCAAGTTTTACTTGGACACCATCAGGTTTTTTAAATGATGCTAATGCGGCTAATCCGATCACATCTACAACTATAAATACGCAGTACACCGTATTTGTATTGAATCCGAATACAGGTTGTGTAAATAGTTCAACAGTTGATATATTCATTTTCCCTGATGTGAAGATCCCTAACGGATTCAGTCCGAATAGTGATGGACGCAATGATACATGGGTGATTGACAATATCCAACAGTTTACCGAATCTACAGTTGAGGTTTATAACCGCTGGGGTGAATTATTATTCCAATCGGCACCTGGTTATCCTAAGCCATGGGATGGAATTTACCACGGAAAACAACTTCCTGTAGGCACATATTATTATATCATCGACTTGAAACATTTTGCATATCCTAAACCGTTCACAGGCCCATTAACTATATTCAGATAAGACAGTGATGAAAAAATTACGCTACATATTATGTCTTGTGATACTGAGTTTGTTCGGTGCAAAGGCACAACAATTGCCGCAGTATACGCAGTTTATGTTGAATGAAATGGCTATTAATCCTGCAGTTGCTGGAAGAGAAGATTACACGGATGTGCGTTCGAATAATCGTTACCAATGGGTTGGTATTACCGATGCGCCCCGTACCTATATGCTTACTGCAAACGGTCCAATCAAGTCAAAGAATATGGGTGTTGGAATGCATTTGTATACAGATATAGTTGGCCCTACACGTAGAACTGGGTTGAATTTCGCTTACGCTTATCACTTAAAAGTTGATGAGGAAACTTTTGTTTCTTTAGGTTTAAGTGCAGGAATTTTGCAATGGGGAATTGATGGCTCAAAACTTATTTTACATGATGAAGGAGATGCGAATCTTTTAACATCTTATAGAACCAAGATCGTGCCCGATTTTGGAACAGGAGTTTATTTCTACAAAAAAAATCGTTTTTACTTTGGAGTAGCCGTTCCGCAAATCTACCAGGCACCGATCAACATTTATGTTGATCGTCAGTCAAACAGCAAGATTGTAAGGCATCTCAATATTAATGGTGCTTATAAATTTGATATTGGCGACGATTTTAAAGTGGAACCTTCATTTATTATGAAATACGCAAAACCAGCACCTTTGGTTGTTGATCTTGCTGTGCGTGGTATTTATCAGGAGCAGGTTTGGCTAGGTATTGGATACAGATCGTGGATTGTTAACGGCGTGAATAGTGAGGCCTTAACCGCTATGGTTGGTTATATGTACAAAGACTACCTGATGTTTGGATATTCGTATGATTTTTGCACAACAAACATAAAAAAATATTCAACTGGAACCCACGAAGTAATGCTGGGTCTAAGGTTCTCGAAAAAGCAAGCAAGCACGTGGGAAGCTAAAAAACAGTAGTTTTTGACCCGATAAAACCCGTTTTTATACCCACCAATTTTTCTGTCAAAAACATCACTTATTTAGAATCATTATAAATATGTTTTGTTGTTAAAAAAATCAAAAAAAACCGTTTTTCGTTACCAATATCCTGCTAAATTTGTTGCCGGTTTATGTCATTATTTTGTCATAATCTATAATGTTTTAGACCTCTTTTTTTACTCGAAATATGGAAAATAATAAGCGTCGTACCTCCCTCCAGATCTTGTTTGCAGCTGTTCTTCTATTAACTTTTAGCTTTAAATTATCTGCGCAAGACGGGGCAAATCTATTCAAAAAGAATTGTGCTGTTTGTCACACCACAACTGATGTAAAACTTACCGGCCCAGGCTTAAAGGGCGTTTTCGACAGGGTTCCTAAGCCTGCAGATGCATGGCTTACAGCCTGGATCTTAAATAACGAAAAGGTTATTAAGAGCGGAGATGCTTATGGTAAAAAGATCCTTAGTGATTACGGCAATGCTGCAATGACGGTGTTTGAAGGTCAGTTAACTGATAAAGATGTTGCTGCGATCTTAAAATATATCAAAAATCCTCCTGCTCCTGCTACTCCTGGCGGACCAGTTGCTGGCGGAGATGCCGGCGCAACCGAAGAAGTTAAAGGTGGTATCGAGCCAGTGTATTTAACTCTTGGTGCTATAATTCTTTTGATCATTTTACTTTATGCATTGCGCAGCGTTCGTCATTCGATGCAAAATTCTGCAAACAAAGCTCAAGGGAAATCGGAAACACTTGAGTTATCATTTTTTGAAGAAGCTAAAGAATGGATGAGTGGCCATCGCCGTGTGGTTGGTGTTATCTCATTGGTTTTGGTGTTTGGAGGAATGAAATCATGTTGGGATGCTTGTTACAAAATTGGTGTTTACTACGATTGGAAAACTCAAAAAGGATATAAGCCTTCGCAACCAATTAAATTCTCTCACAAATTACATGCCGCTGATAATGAAATCGCTTGTCAATATTGCCACAGCACAGTTGAAAAATCCCGTCACGCAGGAATCCCTACAGTTAATATTTGTATGAACTGTCACAAAGGAATTTCAACAGGACCTCAGTATAAGGAAAAAGAGATCAACAAGATATACGCTGCTGCAGGTTGGGATAAAGACAATCAAAAATATACAGGAAAAGAAAATCCATTGAAGTGGATCAAAGTTCACACGTTACCTGATCACGTTTACTTTAACCACTCGCAACACGTTGTAGTCGGAAAAATCGAATGCGCTACTTGCCATGGCGACGTAAAAGCAATGACTGTTGCCGAACAAAAAAGTCCATTAACAATGAAATGGTGTATCGATTGTCACCGTACCACAGAAGTTTCTATGGAAGGAAATGCATACTATGATCGTTTACACAAGGCACTTAAAGAAAAATATGCAGGTCAGTACGACGTGAAATTCACCGTTGATAAGATCGGCGGATTAGAGTGTGGTAAATGCCACTATTAATTAAGAATACATTAAGAACGAAATAACTAATGTCTATGTCAAAAAAATACTGGAAAGGTTTACCGGAACTACATAATAGTGCGGAATTTCAGGAACAATTAAAAAATGAGTTCTCTGAACCTCTTCCCATCGATGAGTTTTTAAAAAGTGATGATTCTGAAAGCAAAGGAACTTCGCGTCGCGACTTCTTAAAGGTAATGGGCTTCTCTACAGCAGCCGTTGCTTTAGCAGCTTGCGAAACACCTGTTAACAGGTCTATTCCTTATGTTGTAAAACCAGAAGAAGTTACGCCTGGCGTAGCCAATTTCTACGCTTCTACTTTTTATGATGGTCACGATTATGCTTCTATCCTTGTAAAAACAAGAGAAGGTCGCCCTATTAAAATTGAAGGCAACGAGCTTTCAAAAGTTTCTCATGGTGGAACTAGTGCTCGTGTTCAAGCATCTGTATTAAGTTTATATGATGGCGCTCGCTTAAAAGGCCCAATATTAAAAAGTAAAGACGCAACTTGGAAAGCTTCTGATGACGCCGTTGCGGCTGCAGTTTCTGCTACGGGCGCCGCAATTCGTATCTTAACATCTACCATCATCAGCCCTTCTACAAAAGCGGTTGTTGCGGAGTTCATTTCAAAGTATCCAACAGCGCAACACGTTACTTACGATGCAATTTCTTACAACGCTTTAACCCTTGCCAATAAAAATGTATTCGGTAAGTCTGTTGTATCTTCTTACGACTTCTCTAAAGCAAAAACAGTTGTTGGTATCGCCTGTGATTTCTTAGGAAACTGGCTAAATCCAATTGAATTTGCAAAGCAATACGCAACTAATCGTCGCGCTTCAAAAGAAAATCCTGAAATGAGTAAGCATTATCATTTCGAGTCTACTCTTTCGTTAACAGGGGCAAATGCCGATCAACGTGTGTGGGTAAAACCATCAGAATTAGGTAAAGTTACTTTGGCTTTATTTAATGAAGTTGCTGGTGCAACCGGAAATTCAAAAGCTTCAGGCGATGAAAAGATCGGAAATCCTGCTGCAGCAACTGCTATTAAAAAAGCAGCTGAAGAATTAGTGAAACACAAAGGACAATCGTTAGTTGTTTCTGGTGTTAATGACGAGGGCGTTCAAACCTTAGTAAATGGAATAAACAAAATGCTTGACAACTACGGAAAATCAGTAGACGTTGAGTTACACTTTAATTTAAAACAAGGAGATGATAAGGCATTCACTGATTTAGTAGCAGATATGGCTGCTGGAAAGGTAAATGTATTAATGACTTATAATTGTAACCCGGTTTATACAGCTCCTGCTTCGTTAAACTTTGCTGCTGCGTATAAAAAAGTAGCTACTAAAGTTTCATTTGCGCAAGTGTTAGATGAAACAGCACAGTGGGCTGATGTGGTTTGCCCTGATAATCATTATTTAGAGTCGTGGAACGATGCTAATCCAAAACGTGGACATTATTCTTTACAACAACCTACCATCAATCCAATTTTCGCGCAACCTCGTCACGAAGGAACTCGTCAATTTCAGGATTCGATGTTGAAATGGTCTGGTGTAAAAACCGATTATTTATCATACTTACAAGGAGTTTGGAATAATCGTATTTTTCCAAACCAAGGTAAATTCGGAGATTTCAGTTCATTCTGGAATAACTCATTGCACGATGGTGTTGTGAAAACGTACGTACATAAGGATGTTAACGTTACCGAAAAATTAGTGATCAACGATTCTACAGGAAAACCTTTATTAACGGGAGTTGCAGCAGTTGTTGCTGAAATTACTGATACAGTAAAAGTTGAAACGCCAAAAGTAGATCAAAAAGTTGTAGCAGTAACTGAAGCATTACCAACTCCTGATTATAACAAAGCAGCTTCAATGGCAAGCGGAACAAAAGGCGGAGCCCTTGAATTATTTGTGTATGAAAAAATTGGTTTGGGAAGTGGTAACCAAAGTAATAATCCTTGGTTACAAGAATTACCTGATCCAATCTCGAAAGTTACTTGGGATAATTACATTACCATGAGTCCAATTGATGTGAAAGCTAAAGGACTTCGCGAAATGTTACGTCAAGATATTGATGGAAGTATTGTTGAGCTTACCGTAAATGGAGTTAAGATGAACGTTCCTGTTTATCCACAACCAGGGCAAGCTCCCGGAACAATTGGTTTAGCATTAGGTTATGGCCGTAGTGTTGAATCAATGAAAGTTGGCAATGGTGTTGGTGTAAACGCATTTGCAGCATTAACTATTGCAAATGGAACAATTCAATCTATCACGCCAAATGTTTCTATCAGCGGAGAAAATGATCAACATCGTTTTGCAGGAACACAAATTCAACACACCATCATGGGTCGTGAGGAATATATATTACGCGAAACATCTTTAGGTGAATACAAAGCAAAAGATAAAGAATATTTTAACCCTGCTGCAGAATTGCCTGTTCATGGTGGTGGCAAAAAGAACGTTGCAGAGATCGATCTTTGGAATGCTCATGAGCGCTTAGGTCACAAATGGGGTTTAACCATCGACATGAATACATGTATTGGTTGTGCTGCGTGTGTGGTTGCTTGTACTGCCGAGAATAACGTTGCTGTTGTAGGTAAAGAAGAAATTAGAAAAACTCGCGATATGTTCTGGTTACGTATCGATCGTTATTTTAGTTCAGAGACAGACGTATTAAGAGATCCTGTAACTGGATTAATGAAATATAAACAAGCATATTTGGATATGGAAACGCCTTCGGCTAACCCGAAAGTAACTTTCCAGCCAATGATGTGTCAACATTGTAATCATGCACCTTGTGAAACTGTTTGTCCGGTATTAGCTACTAGTCATAGCACTGAAGGTTTGAACATGATGACTTATAACCGTTGCATTGGTACACGTTATTGTGCAAACAACTGTCCATTTAAAGTACGTCGTTTCAACTGGTTCAATTATAACGAAAATTCAATGTTCGCGAACTCTAATCCTGCACAAATGGAATTAGGCCGCATGGTATTGAATCCGGATGTTGTAGTTCGTTCACGTGGTGTGATGGAAAAATGTTCAATGTGTGCTCAGCGTTTACAAGCTGGTAAATTAGTTGCTAAAAAATCAGGTATGCCTTTAGTTGACGGATCAATTAAAACAGCATGTCAACAAGCTTGTCCTACAAACGCTATCATGTTTGGTGATGCTAACGACGAAAAATCGGAAGTGTCAAAATGGAGAGCAGATGATAAGAACTACTACTTATTAGAAGAATTAGGTGTGAAAGCAACCGTATCGTATCTATTAAAAGTGCGTAACGTTGATGAGCGCGTAACTTTCTATGCTGAAGAGGGACACAAAGGTGGACATGAAGGTAATGGAGAAAAACATGAAGAGCACAAAGAAGAAAAACACTCGTAATTAATTTAAACTTATTTTATAATATATTATGCACGCAGAATCAGAAATAAGGGAACCGCTAATTGAAGGTAATAAAACCTATCGTCAAATTTCCGACGATATTATTGCGCCCATTGAAGGTAAAGCCGCCAAAGGTTGGTATACACTTACAACAATTATGGCCCTGTGCTTTTTATGGGGTATAGGTTGTTTGGCTTACACTATTGGTGTAGGTATAGGCTCTTGGGGAAGCAATAACGGTGCAGATTGGGCTTGGGATATCACCAACTTCGTTTGGTGGATCGGTATCGGTCACGCTGGTACTTTGATCTCTGCCGTATTATTATTATTCCGTCAAAAGTGGCGTATGGCTATTAACCGTTCTGCAGAAGCGATGACGATTTTTGCTGTACTTTGTGCTGCTATTTTCGTAACACTTCACACCGGCCGCCCGTGGTTAGATTATATGTTATTCCCTTTACCAAATCAGTTTGGTAGTTTGTGGCCTAACTTTAACTCTCCATTATTGTGGGACGTGTTTGCGGTATCAACTTACGCTACTGTATCTATTGTATTCTGGTATATTGGTTTAATTCCTGACTTTGGTATGATCCGCGATCGCGTTGTAAAACCTTGGCAAAAGAAAATGTACTCTTTACTTTCATTCGGTTGGGGCGGAAGCGCTCGTCATTGGAGCCGTTTTGAAGAAGTTTCTTTGGTACTTGCCGGTTTATCAACTCCTCTCGTATTCTCAGTTCACTCCATAGTATCTTTTGACTTTGCTACGTCTATCGTTCCGGGCTGGCACACCACCATCTTCCCACCTTACTTCGTATCTGGTGCGGTATTCTCTGGTTTCGCAATGGTATTAACGTTAATGTTAGTAGTACGTAAAATTTACAAGCTAGAGGCTTACGTGAGAATTAAGCACATCGAATACATGAACATCGTTATTATCGTAACAGGTTCTATTGTTGGTGTGGCATACTTAACTGAGTTGTTTGTTGCTTGGTACTCAGGTGTTGAGTGGGAACAATACGCGTTTTTAAATCGTGCCACTGGTCCTTTAGCTTGGAGTTATTGGATCATGATGAGCTGTAACGTATTATCACCGCAGTTATTCTGGTTCAAAAAGATCCGTACATCTGTACTGGCAACTTTCATCTTATCTATTGTGGTTAACATTGGTATGTGGTTTGAACGTTTCGTGATCATCGTTCCAACATTATTACGTACATATCTTCCATCAACATGGAACACGTACACGCCATCATTTATTGATATCGGAATTTTTGTTGGAACAATTGGTATGTTCGGGACATTCTTTTTATTGTTCTCGCGTTTCTTCCCTGTAATTGCACAGGCCGAATTGAAAACAATTTTGAAAGCTTCCGGTCAACAACAAAAATTAGATTCAGCAAAGCATTCACATCATGCTGCAGCGCATAATTAATAAATTAAAGAGTAAGTAATTATATGGCAACTAAACAAATCATACACGGAGTTTTTGGCGATGAAGTGCCAATGCTAGAAGCGTGTAAAAAACTAAGAGCTGCGGGTATTCGTATTAAAGAAGTTTACACGCCAATGCCGGTTCACGGTATTGATGCTATCATTGGTTTACCAAGAACACGCATGGCAATTTGCGCATTCATTTATGGTATCACCGGAACGTCATTAGCAACATTAATGATGTGGTATATGATGGTTCACGATTGGCCAAATGATATTGGTGGTAAACCTACTTGGGCATACTACATGGCAGTTCCTGCTTTTATCCCAATTACTTTTGAAGCAACTGTATTTTGTGCAGCACATGGAATGGCGTTAACGTATTTATTACGTTGCTGGTTAGTTCCGGGTGCTAAAGCAAAAAATCCAGATCCACGAACTACTGATGATAAATTCTTGGTTTATTTAGAATTAAATGAAGAGCAAGCAAAAAAAGCCGACGTAATTTTAAAAGAAACAGGAGTTGAAGAAGTGAATTACAAAGGAACATTACAGATTGAACCAAAATATTAATAGGATATTTTATATGGACATGAATTATAAAACAATAAAATTAGCTGTAGCTGGTGTAGCGCTTACACTTGTATTTGCTAGTTTGAGCTCTTGCGGTGTAAGAGACGAAAATAGCCCAGGTGTGGAATTCATGCCTGATATGTACCGTTCTCCATCCGTTGAGAATTACGGAACATATGTAATTGATGGTGATACATTGCAAAGTGCTATGTTGCCTGTAAAGGGAACAGTTTCGCGCGGGTATATGCCTTACACTTACGAGAACAATGCTGCAGGATACGAAGCAGCAGGTGCAAATCTGAAGAACCCTTTGGATATGGCACAGCGTGGTGTTTGGGAAAAAGATGGCGAAGCGCTTTACGGTAAGTATTGCGTTCATTGTCATGGTGCAACCGGTGGCGGTGATGGTAAAGTAGGTTTAAAATTACCTGGTCCTCCACCAGCATACGATGGCGCTTTAAAAGATCTTGCTGAAGGAAAGATATTCCATTCGATTACTTATGGTAAAAACTCTATGGGTTCACACTCAAGTCAGTTATCTACCGAAGAGCGTTGGAAATTAGTATGCTATGTACAAAAACTACAAGGACCTAAAGGCGGAGCAGACAGTACTAAACAAGTTGCAGCAGTTGTAACACCAACAACAGCAGCTCACGCAGCAGGAGGACAGCATTAATATTTTTTAATACGTAACGAAACTACAATATGAATACAGAGATTTTTACAATACCTTCTAAAGCCAAAATGGCCTCATTTATTTTAATGGGTCTTGGCTTAGTATCTATTATTTGCATGTTCATGGTGGACAAAGGCAATGAAGCGGAACATTACCACGCCGGAACTCGTGCATGGTCAAATGTATTTGCAGGATCATTCTTTTTTGCAGCATTAGCTTTAGGAGCAGCCTTCTTTTTAGGTTTGCAATATGCAGCTGAAGCTGGTTGGTCAACAAGTATTAAGCGTGTAATCGAAGCGGTGTCTATGTATTTACCTTGGGGATTAAGCTTCCTTATGTTATTATTTATACTCGGGCAGTTTTTTCACGCACATCATATTTACCATTGGATGCAGCCGGGTATTGCAGACCCTTCAAGTGAGCATTATGATTCAGTAATTGCAGGGAAAATAGGATACTTCGGAGTTTTTTGGTGGGTACGTACAATTCTTTATATGGTTGGTTGGACATGGTTTACCATGAAGCTGAGAAAGAATTCGTTAGACGCAGATAAGTTAGAGATCGACGTAAACAACAGTTTCCATTGGAAGAATGTGAAATTAGGAGCGTGGTTCATGGTAGTGTTTGCTGTAACATCTTCAACATCTACCTGGGATTGGATCATGAGTATTGATACACACTGGTTTTCTACAATGATGGGTTGGTATGTGTTTTCTGGTATGTGGATAAGCGCTTTAGTTGCCATCACAGTATTAGTTATCTGGTTAAAGAAATTAGGTTATTTAGAATATGTAACCGAAAGTACTATTCATGATATGGGTAAATGGATGTTCGCTATCTCTTTTTTGTGGACATATTTATACTTCTCTCAATTCATGTTGATCTGGTACGCAAATATTCCTGAAGAGGTTATTTATTTCCAAACTCGTTGGGAAAGCTATAAAACATTAATGTGGACAGTTGTATTTGTGAACTTCGCGTTCCCAATGATCATGTTAATGAGCCGCGATTGTAAACGTAATTTCTTTTTCTTGATGTTTGTTGGTACAATCATATTCATCGGTCACTATTTAGATGTGATAATGATCGTAATGCCGGGAACAGTTGGCCATTCTTGGACTGGATTAAGCTGGATGGAGTTTGGCACGTTCTTCTTCTTCCTTGGATTATTTATTTATGTAGTGCTGAATGCTTTAACAAAAGCGCCGTTGAGAGTGAAAAATCATCCTTTCTTAAGCGAGAGTTTACATCATACAACATAATTTATTTATAAACGAAAAAGATATTTAAAAACTTAAATTATATACAATGAAATTACTAGTTCTATTAGCCATCGTTTTATTAATAATTGCGGGGCATCAATTATTAAGGATAATCGAGTTAAGCAGAGGTTTAAAGAAAACCACCGAGTGGCAAGTAACGAGCTCGGATAATGACCGCATGGGTAAGATCATGCTGGTATTCATGATCCTGTTTTTTGCATTCTTCTTTTGGCAAGCTGCCCGTTGGAACGAACGCGCATTGCCGTTAGCGTCTTCAGAACATGGCCTTAAAATTGACGCACTTTGGGACGCAAACATGTACCTTGTGGTATTTATTTTCTTAGTAACAAATTTCTTCCTTTTCTGGTTCGCCTATAAATATCGCGGGTTAACAAATACAAAGGCAGTGTTTATATCACATAACAATAAATTAGAATTAGCATGGACAGTTATTCCGGCTTTTGCACTTGCGTTCATCATCATCTTTGGTTTAAAGTACTGGAACGAGATCATGTCTGAATCTGATAAGGCTGATAAAATAATAGTTGAACTTTATGCAAAACAATTTGATTGGACAGCACGTTATGCAGGTAAAGATGGTAAGTTGGGTGAAACAGATTATCGTCAAATATCAGGAAGCAATTCAGTTGGTATGGACACCGCAGATGTTTTAGGTAACGATGATGTTATTGTAAAAAACGAATTTCACATTCCAATAGGAAAAGAGATCGTTTTCTACATGCGTTCGCGCGACGTTCTTCATAGTGCATATATGCCGCACTTCCGTGCACAAATGAACTGTGTTCCGGGAATGATCACCACTTTCAAATTCATACCTAACAAAACCACTATGGAAATGAGAAAAGATCCATACGTGAAACATATGATGGCAGGTATCAATAAACAAAGAGAAAAATTTGGAGAAGAACCTGTAGAGTTTGATTATCTTCTATTATGTAACAAGATCTGTGGAACTTCTCATTTCAATATGCAAATGAATTTGATTGTGGAAAGTCAAACAGATTACGATGCATGGATCGCTAAGCAAAAGGCATTTAAAACTGTAGCGGTTAAACCTTAATATTAATAAACTTAAATAAATAAAAATGGGCTCTGTAACAAATTCTGCACTTGAAAAAGAACATTTAGTTCATCATGATCATGTTCATCATGATGATGATCATGAAGAGAGTTTTATAACCAAGTATGTGTTTAGCCAAGATCATAAAACGATCTCACGTCAGTTTTTAATTACGGCGGTTATCATGGCGGTTATTGCAATGACCATGTCTGTTATCTTCCGTATGCAATTAGCGTGGCCTGGTGAAAAATTCGCTTTCGTTAACGCGCTGTTAGGTGATAAGTGGGCTAAGGATGGTATCCTAGACCCTAACATGTACCTTGCTTTGGTAACCATTCACGGAACCATCATGGTGTTCTTTGTTTTAACCGGAGGATTGAGTGGTACATTTAGTAACTTATTGATCCCTTATCAGGTTGGTGCCCGCGATATGGCCTCAGGATTTCTGAATATGTTATCGTATTGGTTCTTCTTTGTTTCAAGCTGTATTATGTTAGCGTCTTGTTTTATTGATGATGGACCTGCTTCAGGAGGTTGGACAATTTATCCTCCTTTATCCGCAGTGCCGGAAGCTATGCCGGGTTCTAAATTAGGTATGACTATGTGGTTGATCTCTATGACAATTTTCGTTGTATCATCGTTATTAGGAAGCTTGAACTACATTATCACTATTTTCAATTTACGCGCAAAAGGCATGACGATGACTCGCTTACCATTAACAATATGGGCGTTCCTTGTAACGGCGATTTTGGGCGTTCTTTCATTCCCTGTTCTTGTATCTGCCGTTGCTTTATTAATAATGGATAGAAGCTTCGGAACAAGTTTCTACTTATCCGACATTTACATTGGCGGTCGCCCATTGGATAACGTTGGTGGTAGTCCAATTTTATTCGAACACTTATTCTGGTTCTTAGGTCACCCCGAAGTGTACATCGTGTTATTACCTGCTTTAGGTATCACTTCTGAGATCATCGCTACAAATTCACGTAAGCCTATTTTCGGTTACCGTGCCATGATCGGTTCGATCTTAGCAATTGGTTTCTTATCATTCATCGTTTGGGGTCACCACATGTACATGACGGGTATGAATCCATTCTTAGGTTCAGTATTCGTGTTCACTACTTTATTGATCGCTATTCCTTCAGCGGTAAAAGCGTTCAACTACATCACAACATTATGGAAAGGTAATTTGCAATTCACTCCTGCCATGTTATTCTCAATTGGGTTGGTATCGTCGTTCATCACCGGTGGTGTAACAGGTATCATCTTAGCCGATTCAACTTTAGATATTAACGTACACGATACATATTTTGTGGTTGCCCACTTCCATATTGTAATGGGATTGAGTGCTATCTTTGGTATGTTTGCGGGAGTATATCATTGGTTCCCTAAATTATTCTTACGTATGATGAATAAGAAGTTGGGTTATGTTCACTTCTGGACCACATTAGTATTTGCTTATGGAACATTCTTCCCTCAACACTTTTTAGGTTTGGCTGGCGTACCCCGTCGTTATTATACCAATAGTAATTTCCCTATGTTCGATAACCTAGTTGATATCAACGAAATTTGCACGATCTCAGCTATCTTAGGAGCTCTAGCTCAAGGTATTTTCTTATTCAACTTCTTCTATAGCATGTTCCGTGGCGAAAAAGCTCCTCAAAATCCATGGAACTCAAATACATTAGAGTGGACAACTCCTATGGCTAACATCCATGGTAACTGGCCAGGCGCTTTGCCGGTAGTTCATCGCTGGCCATATGATTATAGCAAGCCGGGTAAAGAAAAGGATTTTGTGCCTCAAACTGTGCCTCTTGAAGATGGAGAGCAAGATGGCGGCGGCCACTAAAAAAATTGAATCCCTCAACTAGTGTTGGGGGATTTTTTTTGCTATATTAGAGTGTAAAACTGTAGTGTATGGAAAAGATAAAAATGTCAATTACTTTGCCTGTAAAAGCAAAAGAATTATATGATGCTTGGCTTGATAGTAAAAAGCATTCGGCATTTACCGGAGGAGATGCTCATGTAAGTAAAAAAACAAATGCCGAATTTACAGCATGGGACGAATATATCAGCGGAACGAATATTGAATTGAAGGAAGGGAAGTTTATTAAGCAAAGCTGGCGAACAGTGGAATTTAAAAAAGATACACCGGACTCTATACTAGAATTGAATTTTGAAGAGAAGGGCGGTAAAACCAAGCTTAGTTTATACCATTATGATCTGCAAAAAGGCGATGGAAAGAAATACGAGCAAGGATGGAAGAACCATTACTTTGAGCCTATGAAGGCCTATTTTTCGAGCAAATAAGACCAAAAAGCCCTTAAAATTTTGGCAATTTAGGATAAATCTCTACATTTGCAGTCCCTAATCAAAATTGGGTGTCTGGTCTGGTAGTTCAGCTGGTTAGAATGCCGCCCTGTCACGGCGGAGGTCGCGGGTTCGAGTCCCGTCCAGACCGCAGATAAAAATAAAAAAGCGCACTTATGTGCGCTTTTTTATTTGGGGTAATGCTAAAAAGCTATGCTTTTAGTAAATTTGGTAAAGAGTGATGAAGAAATCGTTTGTATTATTTATTTTAGTGTGCAGTTGGCATTCGTTGTTTTCACAGTCTAGTGTAACCATAACTATTCAAGATGCAAATTGCACTTCTTCAACCGGAATAGTTACCATTAATTCAGTTACCACAAGCGCTACTCCAAATTACACAATTACAGAAGGCGCCACACCAATTGGTACAAATGTAGCTTTGCCTTTTACATTCACCAATGTAAGTGTTGGTTCTCACACGTATGTTATTACAGGTTCAAATTCAGTTGCAATAACTTTTACTGCCCTTATACAAACAAACACCGTTGTGCCATTGGTTTTTGCCAGCGTTGGCGGAACTGTAACATGTAGCGCGCCACTTACAGTTTTAACAGGCACGTCAAATATTAGCATTGCAATTTATAGCTGGAGTCCGCAAAACGTAACAACAAATACAGCAACAGCTATTGGTGGTGGGAATTATACATTAACTATAACGAATCCTGCAAACAACTGTACCAATAATACGGTGATAGTAGTGTTTCAAAATACTGCTGCACCAAGTATAAGCGCCGTTGCAAACAGTTCTATCACCTGCACAAATACTATTGTTGGAATTGTAGGCACATCAACTGCAAGTGGCGTTTCTTATAGTTGGAGCCCAACAGGTTCTACAAGTACATCTATCACAGTAACCGGCGTTGGTATTCACACATTAACTATTACCGATCCATCAAATGGTTGTAAAGCAATTAAAACTGTTACCGTTTATCAAATAGGGCAATTTAGTGCAAGCGTAACACTTTTAGGAAATGTAAAATGCAATGGTGCTAGCACCGGCAGTGTACAGCTTGACGTATTTGGTGGGTCAGGCATTTACTCGGTAACTATTTTGAACACTAATTTTTTTGTTGGAAATCTCTCAGCCTTCCCCGATACAGTTACTAATTTAAGTGCAGGCAGTAATTCAATTGCTTTGTTGGATACTTTATCGGGTTGCACGCAAACTGTTTTTATAAATATAACACAACCACCTGCGCTTAATTTGTTACTTACGTTAACTAGTCAACCCGAGATCTGCGAAGGCGAACCGGTAAATATATATGCAACGCTTAGTGGTGGGGTAAGGCCTTATATTTACCAATGGTTGCCTGTAGTAGGAACTGATTCAACTTTAAATATTTTGGCAGGACCAAACTCTTATACACTATTGGCATACGATGCGAACACATGTTTAGCAACGGCGGTAAAAAACTTAACTGTACATTTAAAACCGCAGCTAGGATTATTAAATCTACCAGCTATTGTTTGCGGATCTATTTGTGTTAATTTTTCATTAACTGCTCCACCAAACACCACATATGTATATAATTGGAATTTTACCGACATTAATGGAGGAGCAACCCCAATACAAGTGAATCAATATAATCCTACTATTTGTTTTACGCAAGGTGGAAAATATAATTGTGATCTAAGTATCATCACTCCGCAGGGTTGTTCAACGCAAACACTATTGCCCACATTTATAAAATTATACCCAAAAGTTAAAGCAGCTTATGCGTATGAACCAAGTGTAGGTATTTTTATTTTTGATGAGGTTAAGTTCAATAATTTAAGCAGTGGTGCTGATTGGTATAGTTGGTATGATGAGAATACATTGTTCTCAGACAGAGCGGATCCTGTTTATGGTTTTTATGAACCCGGAAAATATTTGGTGTCGCTTATTGCCTCAAATGAAGGATGCTCGGATACTATTTCAAAACATATTTCTATTAGTGAAGCAACTTTTATGCATATTCCAAATGCGTTTACTCCAAATAATGATCGTTTGAATGATATTTGGAGTCCTGTTTTTTATGGTAATTACCAGGGTGGAGATTATGAGTTAAGAATTTTTGATCGATGGGGAAAGCAAGTGTTTTGGACTGTTATTCCTGATAATGGTTGGGATGGAACTTTTAAGGAAAAACCGTGCGAGGATGGAGTTTATAATTGGAGAATAAAGATAAATACAGGATCCATCAGCAACGAAAAACTAAGAGGTATCATCAATTTAAAAAGGTGATCCTATTAGCAATTAAATTTCAGAACTAAATGATCGTTATGTATTGTATTTTTAGTAATTTCAAATGGTAAATTAGGAAATGTTAGAAAGTCAGCTACACGAAAGCCACTCTTTAAAATATAATGTAACGTTAGAGAACGTTAATGATCTACCCTTGGCTGTTGTAGAATTTTTGGATGCTACAAATAATAAATTAAATACCATAAAATTAAAGGTAGTTACTACAGATGAGCTTTATAATAAGATAGACAAAGGCGAAGATTTTATGTTAGAGGATTGCTATATTTTTAATTTTTCATTAAGCGAATACAGGTACAAAAAAGGATTAAAGGAACATGATCCTGTTATTTTAAGGAATTTTAAAGCTGTACGAACTTTTTTTAATTGTTTTTCAGTAACTGATTTTAGCTATGCAAAATTTGAAGGGAAGAAGATCCAATTTAATAATTGCGTTTTTGGTAATGGATTAAATAATTTCCAGTGCGCCGACTTTGGACATAGCGATGTTCAATTTAAAGTGACGAGGTTTGGAAGCGGCACCAACAACTTTCAGTCGGTTGTTTTTGGCGATGGCGATATTACCTTTGCCGGAACAAATTTTGGAAATGGGAATTTGATATTTGCAGATGCTAAATTTAGCAATGGAAATGTTGATTTTAAGAATACTATTTATGGCGAGGGAAATATAGATTTTAAATTCGCTAAATTCTCTGAAGGAAACATTTCGTTCGAAAAGGCTTCATTTGGTATTGGAAAAAAGGATTTTAAGAACGTTGAATTTGGTGGCGGCCGAATTGATTTTAGAAGAATAAGTTTTAATGATGGCGATGTCTCCTTTGAAGGTGCGGAATTCGGAAAGGGAAAAACGAATTTCAGGGGCTCTTCATTTGGAAAGGGAATAAAGAATTTTGATCTCGCAGATTTTTCAAATTCGGAGATCAGCTTTGATAATGTGGATTTCGGAGCTGGCAACATCAGTTATAGTCAAGCCGTTGCAAATCATATTTCGTTTAATGCTTGTTCATTTAATAGTTTTGTTGATTTCCGATTTGCAAAATGCAATGTATTGAATTTGAGTAATTCGGTTATTAGAGATATTGTTGATCTAGTTCCTGAAAAAGAGGAGGTGGTGATAAAGGAAGTGAATATGGTAAATACACGTATCCTAGGCCGTGTGTTTATTAACTGGCGAGAGAATGAGGTTTACAAGATCATCTATAATCAAGAAACATCTACGTATTTTCAAAAGGCAGAACAGTTCAGGATCTTAAAAGAAAATTTTCGTGTAAATGGACAATACGAAGATGAGGATCTTGCATACATAGAATTTAAACGTTGCGAGGCATTAGCTAATTTAAATCACGAGAAGAACGGCACTATGATGGAAAAACTTTTTGCCTATCCAAAGTTCTATTTCCAAAAGTATGTGTTTGATTATGTTGGCCGATATGCCACTGCGCCAACACGTGTATTGATCAATGCCATCATAGCAGTTTTTATTTATGGAATTATCTATTATGTTTTTACAGAATATTTAACGGCAATTGGTTCGGTAGAAAGTACTTTACCTGAGATAATTAATCATGGACATGATTTTGGGAATAGTATTTATTACAGCGCTATAACGTTTTTCACTATTGGTTACGGCGATTATTTTCCTCACGGTTTTTTAAAATTTGTGGCGGCCTGTGAAGGTTTTTCGGGGGTATTCTTAATGAGTTATTTTACTGTAGCCTTTGTAAGAAAGATCTTGCGTTAAATACGTATCCCAATCAAACACACATCATCCACTTGATCAAGTGAGCCTTTCCATTCATCAAAATCTTTTAAAAGAAATTGTTTTTGAGTTTCAGAGTCCATTGCAGCTGAGGTAATAAGTAGTTTTTCTAATCGCGAATACATGAATTTTTTCCCTCTTGGCCCGCCAAACTGATCGGCAAAGCCATCGGTAAATAAAAACGCCATATCACCTTTTTGTAATTGAAATTCTTTAAGCGTAAATGATCCTGAGTTCTCATCTAAAGACGCTGTTACCGCCTGCTTGTCTGCTTTTAGTTCAATGATCTTTCCATCGCGTAGTATCCAACATGGATTATTAGCACCGGCATATTGCATTTTCAAAGTGTCGGTTTGTATTAAACAGCAGCTAATGTCCATTCCATCACGAATGATCTCATTATTTTTAGAGCGTAGATTCTTTTTTAATTCAGAGTTTAAAAAATTAAGAATATCAGCCGGGCTTTGAACGCTATTTTCTAAAATAGATTGATTTAATATGGAGGCACCAAGCATACTTAACATGGCACCCGGAACACCATGGCCTGTGCAATCAGCTGCCGCCACGGCTTTTAAATTTTGTTTGATTGATGGATAATGTTTGGTGTCTAATACCCAATAAAAATCTCCGCTTACAATGTCTTTTGGTTTATAGATCACAAACGACTGAGGGAATATATCGTTGAATTCTGAGTCGGATGGAATGAAGCTGTTTTGTATTCGTTTAGAATAATTAATGGAATCAATTATCTCTTTTTGTTTTTCCTCAACCAAGTGCTTTTGTTTATCTATAACTCTGGTTTTTTCTCTGTTTGTTTTTAATGCTTTAAAAATAAAGAACGCAAATACTAATGATAGAATAAGCACTGAGCCAATAGTAATGGTGATATTACGCTGGATCTTTTTTTCGCTTAAACTCTTTTCATCTTTTATCTTTTGTTCAGCTTCCTTTACTTTTAGTTCATTCTCGTACCTCATTTGTGAAGCGGCTCTTTGGGCTGCATTTTTATTGAGAGCTTTACTGTAAATATAATGCTGCTCCATGAAATCTAATTTGTACTTATGTAGTTCCGGATGTTCTTCGCAATAGGCTATCACATTTGACAAGGTAATTATTAGATCATTTATATTCTCAACTTTTTTAAAACTCTCGATGGCAATTAAATTATTTTTTATCACTTCTTCTTTGTTGCCGGTAATCATATTTACTTCACCTATATTCCTGTGATATAAGGCAGTGATATTTGGATTATTTAGTTCGTCTACTAATCCTTTTGCTTCGGTTAGGTAGAGCTTAGCAGAATTCATGTTCTTCAGCCTTAAACTTATATCCGAAAGCATTATCAGGGTATGAGCCATTCCTTTTTTATCTCCAATTTGCCTTCGAATACTAAGTGCTGTTTTTAGAGATTGCATTCCAGTTAAAGCATTTTTCTTAGCCATCATGGCGCCCATGTTATGTAGCAGATGCGCTTTCATGTTCTGGTCGTTATATTCTTTGGCGATCAAAAAACATCTTTTTAGATAGAGCAGACTCGTTGTAGTATCTCCTAGGTACATGTAAATATTAGCAATGTTATTCATTGCCGAAAGAACGCCGGTTTTCTGCTTTGTTAATCCATCAAGCGATAGTGCTTTGTTGTATAATTCAATGGATTTAAGAAAATCACCTTTGTTTTGATAAACGTTCGCTATATTTGAGTAACTAACAATCAAAAGCCCGTATGATTTGATCTCTTCATTAATTATTCTTCCTTTTTCAAAATAGAATAAAGAAGAATCCATTTTGGTAGTGTGATTTGAAAAATAATATCCAATATTATTAAGACCAAGAGCCTCCGTTTCTCTGAAAACATATTTTTCTTGACCTTGAGTTGTTTTTTGTTTGCGCACCGATATATCTAACATCATTTTATTGTAACGCAGCCATATTTTCTCATCGTAACAAGCCTCTACAATTCTGCTAAGGGTTTGCACTCTATCGGTATCTGATCTTTCGGCATGGTAGATCTTTAACTCAGCTTTAATGAGTGCAAAATCGCTCTTGTTGATCTTCGCACTATCGAGCCCGTATAATAAATAGTAATTCTTATCTAGGAACTGTGATCTTACAGAAGCAAAGCTGATAAGGAAAAAGATAAAAATTTTAAAACGCATCTTATTTTTTAAATGAATCATTAAATGGCACACGATTAGATATCGAGCGTGCCAAAGTTACTTCATCTGTATATTCCAATTCATCACCAACGGCTATTCCGCGTGCAATGGCACTCATAACAATCGGAAACGTATTTAATTTTTTGAAAACAAAAAAGGAAGTGGTTTCTCCTTCCATGGTCGCATTTAACGCAAGTATCACTTCTTTTACTGCAGTATTATTTACTTTATCAACCAAACTTTGAATATTAATATCGTTCGGACCAATTCCATCAAGTGGGGAGATGAGTCCACCCAAAACATGATAAATGCCTTTAAATTGACCGGTGTTTTCTATGGCTAAAATATCTCTGAAATCTTGCACCAAACAAATGGTTGAATGATCGCGAGCGGGATTTGAACAAATAGCGCATATTTCTGTTTCGCAGATATTATGACATTTAGTACAAAAACGCAATCCGGTGCGTAATTTGTCGAGCGAATGAATAAATCCCTCAATTATCTTCGGATCCTGCTTGATCAAATGCAATACATGTCTCAATGCGGTTTTTTTGCCAACTCCGGGTAAGGCCGAAAAAGATTCAACGGCTTGTTCTAGTATTTTTGAGCTGTATTCCAATTAGCAGTACTTGAATTGTGTAAAGTATAAAATTACTTAAATATTATACTTATTCAACCCAAAATGTTTAGAAATTATTGAACAAATAGCCTTAAAACAAATGGATTTGGCCAATTTTGAGATATGATCTCGCCCGTTGTCATCATAGGTTTTATTATTTGCTATTTCCTCATTTTGTTGGTAATGGGTTACGTTACTTCTCGTAAGGCAAGTTCGAGTTCTTATTTCTTAGGAAATAAATCTTCCCCTTGGATCATGGTGGCTTTAGGAATGATCGGCGATTCGTTAAGCGGCGTTACTTATATTTCAGTTCCGGGCAAAGTAGGTACAGCGCATTTTTCATATCTGCAAATTGTATTAGGGTATTTTGTAGGATATTTTATCATCTCTCACATATTACTTCCGCTGTATTATCGCCTTAACCTTACGTCCATTTATGAATATCTGCTTTCACGTTTCGGAAAAGTAACGCAAAAAACAGGCAGCTTATTTTTTATCGTCTCTCGTTTATTAGGTGCAGGTGGTAGGCTATATCTTGCGGCTAGTGTTATTCAATTTTTTGTGTTCGATAATTTGTTCGAACATCATGTGCCTTTCGCCCTGAGCGTTTCGCTGATCTTATTCTTAATGTTGCTCTACACTTACAAGGGCGGAATTAAAACTTTGGTTTATACAGATACTATTCAAAGCTTATTTTTAGTGCTAGGTGTTGTTCTTTCTATCATTGCTATTACAAGCAAAATGGATATTTCGCTGTGGGAAGCAACAAAGCGCATTTGCGATTCAGATATGTCGGAATCATTTTTCTTTGATTTTAGAAAGTCGAATTTCTTTTTCAAAGATTTTATTGGTGGAATATTTACTGCTGTTGCAATGACAGGGCTCGACCAAAATATGATGCAAAAAAACTTGAGTTGTCGTTCACTACCCGAAGCACAAAAGAATATTTTTTGGTTTAGCATCAGCATGGTCATCGTTACCGTTTTCTTTTTGGCGCTTGGCGTTTTACTGTACATGTATTATGACTTTGCGCATATTGCTTTACCAATCAATACCCAAACAGGTGCCGTTATTACCGATAGGGTGTTTCCTAATTTGGCATTAAATCACCTCGGTGCATTTTCGGGCTTGGTATTTATTTTAGGACTAACCGCAGCCACATTTAGCAGTGCCGATAGTGTACTAACTACACTTACCACTTCGGCTTATATTGATGTTTTGGGAATTAATCAAAATGAAAAATTATCGGAAAAGATAAAAACAAAATACCGTACAATGATCCATGTTGGTTTTACGGTGTTGTTGTGGCTAATTATTCTTGTGTTTAAAGAACTAAATAAAAGCGCTCTTATTGATACAATATTAATTGTTGCAAGTTATACATACGGACCATTGCTCGCGTTATTTATGATAGGATTATTTACCAAGGTGAATTTGCACGACAAATGGGTTCCAATTGCATGTATAAGCGGACCAATAGTTTGTTACATTATGAGTTTGAATTCAAAGGCTATTTTTGGAGATTACCAGATCGGATTGGAACTGATCATTATAAATGCATTTATTACCGGAGCACTTTTGTTGTTGCTAAAGAAAAAGCTTGTTAGTTAGTCGAACCTCAAAAAGTATTTTTATTATTTGGGCGCCTTATCGGGCCATCACTTCAAGCTTGTTTGTCCTTTGCTATGTCTGTCGCACTGCGGGGTCTCCGCAGAAAAAGCGAAGCCTCCTCGTTGCGCAAACATTAAGCAAAGCCCTAAACAAGGCTTTTCGTTCTATCCCGGGCGCA
>JAWXAS010000014.1:0-10687 GCA_034439635.1 Bacteroidota bacterium
GTTTGAAATAGTAAAGGATCATTTGCACTAGCTGTACCAAAAGTAAAACCATTTACATACTTAATGTAACCTACCGAGCTACCTGTAGGGTTTGTTGTTCTATGAAAACCCATTTCACCATTTAAGGTAAGCGTTTTATCAGGTGTATTTGTATTAATTCCAAGATTACCAGCATCTGTAAAAGAAAATTTATTACCCCAGCTTCCAGTATAAGTCCAAAGATCTAATGCAGAACCTGCAGTATTCAATTGAAAATTAAAGGCCTTGGTATTGGAAGTATTAGCCATGTATAGTTGACTAAGAATAGAATTACTGCCATTTCCAAACATGCTTAAACCACCTTGAAATCTTGTTGTTCCAACCACGTGTAACCCTGCACTGGGAAGTAATGTGCCTATCCCTACATTACCAGTGTTTGGTAACCAGTTTTGTGATGCTCCAATTTTTATAAGCGCCATCAAGCCCATTAGAATAATCTGTTTTTTCATAATTTTTATTTTTGTTTCCGCAAACATCAACATCATTTAAATTATTTTCAGAGCCGTTTTACCTAAATGCATTTTAGATTTGTGGTTTGTGAAGGAGAGTTTGCGGAGAAAATTTATAGCGAATAAACGACGCAAGAAACTATTGGTGCAAAAAAAGATCCCCAAAAAAGGGGATCTATATTCTTTATAAATAAAATGAAAGGCCTTTACTCTTTAATAACTTTAAAGGTAGAGGTATTGTTTTCAGATCTTAATTGAATAAAATATATTCCTGCTGCTTTTTCCGAAAGATCTATCTCTACAGTTTCGTTACTATTTTTGAGTACATCAACAATTTGACCAACAGCGTTAGTTATAACAACATCGCATTTATGAGCGCCTTTAATTGTAAGTAAACCATTTTGTGTTGGGTTAGGGTAAATACTTATGTTAGCACCATTTGTATTTAAGTTATTTAAACCCGTACAATCAAAAACCGAAACCGTATAACTTGTTCTACTCACACAATTACCTGCGTCTGTTCCGTAAACGGTATAAGTAGTGGTTACTGTTGGCGATACCGCAATGGTAGTATTGGTTGAGTTTGTATTCCACGTATATGTTATTGCGCCGTTAGCAGTAAGTGTTGTATTTTGTCCTCTGCATAAAGTTGAGGTTCCTACTACTGATAAGCCTCCATAATTGCCACAAGTTCCGGTAATAGAAGTAGTGCCAACAATAAAATTTGAGCTTGGTCCGTTTAAAGTAAAGTTGGTTAATGTACCGCTGTTGGTAGCTGTAACATCGTTTAAAATGCTAATAGTAGTATTATTTCCTGCTGCTATACCTTGGTTATATTTATAGTAAGCCACCAAATTAGGTTCGTTGCCAACTAACTCACAATTTTTATGTGCTAAAATTTCCGATTGACAAAGTGCTCGTCGCCATACACGCGTTTCATCTAAACTACCGCTAAAATAAAACGCCGTATTATTTCTCGAACCTATAGTAAATGGCAACGTAGTATTAATAGACGAAGAGAGATTATCAACTATTATGTTTTTGGTTTGGCTAACGCCATCTAAATAAACGGCGATGGTTGATGCACTCGGAATCCCCTTATAAACAACAGCTACATGATGCCAATTGCCATCGTTAATAATTGGGTTAATGTCGAAAAAAATGCAACTTGAACTATAAGCACTAATGTATGCAAAAGTGAGTTTTCCAAATTGTACAGAAATATCGTAGCCTGTGTAAGGTGGTATATCAGCCATTTTTGAGATCACACTTTCTTGTCCGGTATGCGTAGTTTTAAACCATGTTTCTACAGTAAATGCATCAGTGATCGACATATTAAGACTAGCATGGTGATTAACGATCACATTATCAGATGAACCATTTAAATGTAAAGCGCTTGCGGGCGCAGTTGCTGTTGGTTGAGCCTGAACGGTATAAAGAGTAGCTACTTGTGAATTGGTTAAGGCGCAATTATAAATTTGAACATCATCTATTTTCGCATCTATGGGTGTGCTATTGTTAGAGCGCTTACCAATGAAAGCATTCACAATGCTTCCATAATCAGGCAGTAAGGGTGTAGCATTACCAATAGAATCAACCATTACCCCATTTACAAAGTATTTAGCATAATTGCTGCCTCTAACACTCGCAATGTGGTACCACTGGCCAAGCGTAATTGCACTATTTGTCTCTAAGCCGAAATGTGGAGTGGTTACATTATATCCTCCTCCACCCCACGTATTGGTTGTTGAGAAATATTGGTTTTGAACATTTAAATTTTGACATGGCGAAGAATTTGCGCTGCCAATGCTTAACATAAAACCAATACTTCCTGATGCGGGGAGAGAATTAACGTTTACCCACATGGAGTATGAGAATTGATTATTGACAAAGTTAGTAGTTGGTAGTGATATATAAGTGGAAGTTGACCCATTAAAATTATAAGCACTATTTGGATTGTTAAAACGATCTGCACAAAGCGCTACATTAAATACAGTACCATGATTGTTTCCTACATTATCATTTGCATTACCCGAAAATAAATACTCTGCTACCAAACAGCTTTGGGCATTGGTATTAAATGATAATAGGCATACCAATGAAATAGAAAGAATTATACTTTTTGACATATTTTTATTTTTAGTAAATATCGTTCATTTTTTGTAGATTTCTATAAGCTAATTTGCGATTTAGAGATGGTAATTTGCCAGTACTGGGGTTGAATTTGTAGGCTTGATGATTCACTTTGTAGAACATTGACCTTAGTTTGCAAGCAGTAGGATATGTTAAATATTAATTCCTTAAATTAAAGCCTGAATTGCTTTTACCTGTGAAACTCTTTGCTACTCTGTTTATTTGCTTGATCTCCACTTTCTCTTTTTCGCAAAAAGAAGATGCGGTTGCTAAGTATTTATTTAATGATGGAAGTACCGATGATGAAATTGGCAAACTACCCGCAAAAGCCCGAGGTGCTTTGCTTACATATGATAGATTTGGAAATACTAATTCAGCCTACTACCTACATGGAAATTATTCAAGCTATATAAATTTAGGAACAAGCAAAGTTTTAAAACCTCGAGTGGCTACCATCTCTTTATGGTTTAAAGTTGATTTTCCGGTTGAGGCCGGGAAAGGCTCAGAGGTCAATCAAATTTTATTGGCAAGATGCGCAGAGGGTGATGATTTTAATGAAGCTTACGGAATTGCATATGTTTTAAATACCGATAATGTGGCCGCATGGGTTAGCGAATCTAAAGTAAAGCAAGTAGCGGCTTACACTAAAGATTCCTTGTCGCTAAGAACTTGGCATCACGCAGTGCTTTGTTATAACGATTACATGATGAGTTTTTATTTGGATGGAAAGGAAGTGGGCGCCATGACCAAAAATTTTGAAAGTAAATTCTTAGAGAGCGATTCGGTAATGATCGGGTATAGAAATGGCGAAAAGAATCAACGTTTTTTTAATGGCTCTATAGATGATATTGAAATATATAATAGAGTTTTAACCAAGCTAGAGATAAAGGAATTATACAACGCACCAAACCCTAACAAAAACGCCGTGTTATGGCAATGGTTCTGGATTGGCCTTCTTAGCTTACTGGTTGTGTTGATTTCTCTTTATTTTATAAAAAGAAGAATTAAGATTGTAGTGGATAAAGAAAAAGAACGCAATCAATTGATTTATCATGCTATGGAACAAGAAATAAAAATGTTGAAGGCGCAAATGGACCCGCACTTTATTTTCAACTCTTTAAACACCATTTTGCAATTTATTATCACAAAACAAAATGATAAAGCCGAGATCTACCTTACAAAATTCTCTAAACTTATTAGAAAACTTCTTGAAAGCAATACACATGAAACAATTAGTTTGGCGGATGAGTTAGAGATCTTGAAAAAATATTTGGACATTGAAGCCTTAAGATTTAGTGAGTTCATTATTTCTGATATTCATATTGGAGCAAACATTGATGTAGAAAATACGTTTATACCTCATATGATGATACAGCCCTTTGTAGAGAATTCAATATGGCATGGATTGTTGGCAAAAAAAGGGGAAAAAATATTGAAATTGGAATTCGAAAAGAGGGATGAAAAAACTTTACTTTGCGCAATAGAGGATAATGGAGTAGGAAGAATGAAAAGTCGCCTTTCAAGAAGAAGAGAAGATAATTCATCCTTAGCTATTAATTTTATTGAACAAAGATTAGAGCTAATGAATAAGAAGTATAATGCAAACTATAGTTTGGAGTTGATAGATAGAGTGAATGAAAAGAACGAAAGTTTAGGTACTAGAGTTGAAATAATAATGCCAATGCTCAAAAAGCAACTATGATAAGAGTAATACTAATTGACGACGAACCATTAGGGCTTAATACTTTAAAGGTTTTAATAGAAAGGTTGGCTTTGGAGGTTCTTGTGGTTGCTACTACAAACGACCCTGAAAAAGGAATTCAACTGATTGAATCTTACAGACCCGATGCGGTTTTTTTGGATGTGAACATGCCAACGTTAAGTGGATTTGAGCTATTGGAAAAATTGGTGTACAGGGATTTTAAATTGGTGTTTACAACAGCCCATAGAGAACATGCTATAAAGGCTATTAAAAACAATGCGAGTGATTACCTACTAAAACCAATTGATTCTGACGAACTAAAAGCGTGTATTGAAACGATCATAAACGGATCAAGAAAAACGGAGTTAGATCAAAAACCCAGAAGTATTATTGAATTAGCTGTTAACGATGGTATTATTATGATAAAGCAAAGTAATATTATTCGTTTGGAAGCTTCGGGAAGTTACACGAATATATTTTTAAAGGATGGAATTAAACACATAGCCTCAAAAAATCTGAAATATTTTGAGGCTATTTTGGATCTTGCGGGCTTTTACCGTTGTCATCAATCGCACATTATAAATTTAAATGAAGTTGTTAAACTCCTAAGTTCCGACGGCTATTTTGCTTTAATGAGTGACAAATCAAAAGCAGATGTAGGTAAGAATTATAAAGATGGTTTTTTATCTAAATTGAAAACAATCTAACCTCCCTTATACAACCAACCACTCGGATCCATGGTTTTTTGGCCTTTCCAGATCTGGAAATTCATGGCGGCTTTGGTTTCGTCATCGTCCATCATTACAGTGCCTAATGACTGTTTTAACTTTACTTTTTCGCCAACCTTTACTTGCACATCACTTAAGTTTGTATAAACGCTGAGGTATTCACCGTGGCGTATAATAACTAATTTTCCACCGGTAGGAGAAACCGCTACACTGGTTACTTCTCCATCAAAAATGGCGCGGGCTGTTGCACCTTTGCCGCTGCAAATTTCTACGCCATTGTTCATCATCATAAATCCTTTAATGGCCGGGTGCTCATGTTCGCCATAAGGTTCGCAAATAATTCCTTTGGTCATTGGCCAAGGTAATTTACCGCGGTTATTGGCAAAGTCATTACTAAGGGCCTCTGCTTCTTCGTTTAATTCAGGATAGGTTGGAGTTTCTTTAATTTTTTCTTTTGAGTCGTTGGTCTTTGCTATTTCCTTAACCTTTACATTTTTTTCTTTGTTCTTGCCTTTTTCCAGTTTATCTTTTTCTTCTTTGGCTTTTTTAGCAACTAAGGCTTCTTTAGAAGCTTCTTCGGCTTTACGTCTTATCTCATCAGCAATTAATTTTTTAATGGCCAATTGCAATTCAACACTCTCTTGTTTTTTACGTTCTAGTTTTGTTTTAAGGTCTTTTTCTTTTTGTTGAAGGCCATTCAAAACAATTTCCTGCTCAGCTTTTTCCTCATTTAAGCTGTCTTTCTCGGCTTCTTCATTTCCAAGCAATACATTTTTTTCATGTTTACTTTCTTTAAGTGCAATTAGCATGGTTTGTAATTGGCTTTGTGTAGCAACAATTTCATCGGCTTGTTTTTTACGATAAACCGAATATTGCTGCAAATATTTTAAGCGCATGAGGGCCTGATTAAAACTCCCCGATGAAAATAAGAACATCAATCGACTATGAGCATCTTGTTGCCTTTGCGCCGAAATGATCATGCGGGCGTACTCTGCTTTTAATTTTTCTAAATTGGATCTTAAATGATCAATTTCGGCTTCCGTAAAATTTATTTTTTTGTTAAGTTGTGCAATTTCTGCATTAATAGCCGCAATTAATTCCTGGCGTTTATCCAGTTTCATATTAAGCGTGAGTAAATTGCCTAACGAATTCTTTTTGTTGGCCTTTGTGGCATTCAACATCGCGTTGATCTCATTGATCTCCTCGTTGATCTTTTTCTTTTTGTTCTCGAGATCTTTTTTAGGATCTTTTGTGGTTTTTGTTTGAGCGGGAAGAGTTAAACTAAGACACAAAAAAAATAGTAGCAAACAGATAATTCTGCTGACATTATTTTTTCTGTATCGTAATTTTTTCATACTTGGATGGTATATTGAACTGGAACTTTTGCGGCTTGTTTTTCTCAATACGAACATACTCAATTTTGATGTTCATATTCCGCTCGGCCTTTATGTCAATATTAACATTGTACGGTGCATAAACACTGTCTTTAGTCTTAAAATCCGTATAGGTAGCAATAAAGCTTCTATTGGCGGCTGGATCAATAAATTCATTCTTAGTTATTTTGAATGTGTTAGGGTCAAGCGTCATGATCTGAACAGCTTTTTTAAGATCTTCGGTTCCTTTTTCGATGCGCTTGAGGTGTTTCTTACGTTCGGTGCTTAACTTATAACAACAATTAGTGCGATCGGTTACAGGACTTAATTTTGAATCATCGTCGGTAAATTCGGCACTATTTCCAATAATAATCGATTGGATCACGTTAAAATCAAGATCGGCATTCAAAAGATCGTTTATATAATTAAAATCGCCCTTAAAATATTTTTTATGATGGTAATCCACCATTTTAATAGAATCTTTTGAGATCAATACTTTGGCAAAATCAATGGTTAAAAGTTCAATTGTGATCAGCATCAAGCTATCTTTTCGTAAACGAACTTTAGCATCGAAACTTTGATCCCCTCCTTCAAATAAAGTGTTAACATTTGATTTTAAATAAAGCCAATTGTATTTTAGTTCGTTCTCTTTGATGTATTTTGTTAAGGCTTTGCCATTTTTGTAATCTATTTTGCACTTTCCTAAGGTATCGGCTTCAACGGCAAGAACCGGATTTTTTTGTTGCATCTTTTTTTTGCTTTTACAACTTAGTGTAAAACCAATAAAGGAAAGTAGTGCGATAAAAAGTGTATGTCGTAAAAAATTAGTCAATGAGTTTTTTTGTTTTTATTTTTTGTGTAAGTCGTTCTTTATTTCCGCCTGCGCCAATGGCTAATTCCCAATATTTAATAGCATCTTCAACTTTATTTAATTTAAGTAAGCAATCGCCATAGTGCTCCAATATATTGCTATTCCTTGGTTTTAAGTCGGCAGCTTTTTTTAACCACTCTTCGGCTTTTGTGTATTTTTGTTCTTGGTATAATATCCAACCATAAGTGTCCATGTAGTTGCCTTCGGTTGGTTTTAATTCAATACTTTTTTTCGAAAGTTTTTCGGCTTTTTCCAATTGTTCTTTTCTTAATGAAAGATAAAAAGCATAATTATTTAGCACATAATAATTATCGGCATTTATTTTCAAGGCATCATCCAGTGCTTTATCACTTTTATCGTGCTCTTTTAAATAAAAATACGCATCACCCATGTAACTATAAAAACTCGACATCATCACTTTATCATCAACAATGTATTCTAATCCATCCTTAAGCGATTCGGTAACTTTTTTATAATTGCGCATTTGCAGATTAGCTAATCCATTGTAATAATACACCAAAGGTTGGCTCGGAAATAATTCCATAGCTTCGTAGCTAAATTTTTCAAGCGAATCAAATCTTCCTAAAATATTATTGCAATCCAACAGTTTTTCCCACGTACGGTAATCGCTTTTATCTTTTAGAGCAGAAATTCGATAATACTTTATAGCGTCAGAATACAGGCTATCCATTACTAAATAATCGGCATATAAAGCGTTTGATTCAGGAGAGCTAGGATGAACCTTTAGCATGATCTGCGTCAAATCAAATCCCTGTCGCTTGAAACTATTACTAAAATATTTTTTGGCAGTTGTATAGTAAATCTCACCAATATTATATTTGGTGATCACATCAAGTTCAGGATTTAAGAAGGCGAGTTTTAATTCCTCAAAGGCTAATTTCTCCTCGCCCTTTAACTTATAATAATCACTTAAGGCTAAATGCACAGTAGGGTTTCCCGGATCTATCTCTAATATCTTTGAATATACGTCGCGCGCTCTTTCCGGCTGTTTGATATACTCATAGTGATCGGCCAAGTATGTTAGGTATCTCGAATTATTTTTATCGGACTGAATGAGTTTATTTATTTCTTTTTCTATCTCATCCATCTTATTTTCCTGCTGCAACAATTTTATTTTGTTGATGGATAATTGCTCGTTTATGCCAAATTGCTTTTCAAGATTATTATACAAATGGTAAGCTTTTTCGTACTGCCCAAGGTAGGTGTACTCAATAGCGAGATTTTCTTTGAATTCAGTATTTTCAGGAAAATTTTTAACCAGATTCTCTTGTACCTTTACCGAATTACTGTACAGCTTTAATGTTCTGTAACATTCCACCAAGATCAATTGATACCATTCGTTTTTTGGCTCAGCAGCAGCACATTCTTTGGCAAAACCGAGCGCTACATCATTTACACCCAAAAGTTTATTTACCAATGCCAATTCATATTTTACAGGAATACTATTTGGGTTGAGGACCAAACATAAATTAAATAATTTCAAAGCTTCATTCACATTACCTTTCATGCGTGCATTGCAAGCATTGATATAATTGAAAGAGAACTTCAATTCGTTCTCGTCGCTCAGTTTGCTCGTTTTGTTTTTGGGTTCTTTTTGAACAGAAGCTTGCCTGCCTTTACAATTTGAAAAACAAATAGCAATCACAAACGCTAAAACAAAATATGTGAATTTACTATACAATCAGTTGCGTATAATCGCTAATGCTAAGATCCATGTATTTGCCTGTAACTTCTGCCCCAATTCCTATCATGCTATTACAAACATTAGCATTTTTAAGTTTAACATCCGATTGTATGATAGAGTTTTTTAAAATGGAGTTATCTACTTTGGTATTGTTTCCAATACTCACGTGCGGTCCAACAACACTATTTACCAACTCAACATTATTTCCAATATAGCAAGGTTCAATAATAATGCTTCCATTGTTCTTGATGTCTTTTCCTTTTAATTCTTTTTTTCCTTTATCAAATTCCAAAACGCGTTGGTTTGTATACACGGTTGCATCTTTATTTCCGCAATCTAACCATTCGGTTACCTGACCCGGTTTTAATTGCAAACCTTTTTGTTTCATATTTTCTAAGGCGTTTGTTAACTGATACTCGCCTTTTTCCATAATTTTATTGTCGAGCAAATACTGTAATTCTTTTTTAAGATTATCGCCATCTTTAAAATAGTAAATACCAATAATAGCTAAGTTGCTTACAAATTCTTGCGGCTTCTCTACAAAATCAGTAATCACGTTATTGCTATTTAATTTTACCACACCAAATTGACGAGGGTCTTCAATTTTTTGAACCCAAATAACACCATCTTGGTTGGTGTCCATTATAAAATCAGCTTTAAACAAGGTATCGGCAAATGCTACCACGGTTTTTCCTTTAATGGCACCTTTGGCACACATAATGGCGTGCGCCGTTCCAAGCGCTTCGGTTTGATAGTAAATTGACCCTTTGGCACCTTGACTTTCGGCTACTTTAATTAGGTTTTGCTCTACTTCTGCACCGAAATCAGGACCAATTACAAAGGCAATTTCTTCAACTTTTTGACCGCAAACCTTAGTAATGTCTTCAACCAAGCGCTGAACAATGGGTTTACCTCCTACGGGAATAAGGGGTTTGGCGGTAGTAAGGGTATGCGGTCGCATACGTTTACCTTTACCGGCCATGGGAATAATGATCTGCATAATTGTGCTAAAATAATCTAACAAATTTAAAATAAAATACTGATTTTAGGGGTTGAAAACCTGCCTGTTTTGAACAAAAAGTATTTTATCGCCATCCTTCTGCCAGAGCCAATTCTAGGGCAAGTAGAGAGCTATAAACAAGAACTTTTAAAAGAATTTAACTTAAGAGGCGCTCTTAGGAGTGCTGCTCATATTACATTGCATCGCCCTTTTGAATGGAAGGAGGAAAAAGAACAGGTGTTGATTGAAACGCTCCAAAAATTTGAATTTGAAAATGAATTTGAAATCGAATTGAAAAATTTTAGTTGTTTTACACCTCGGGTAATTTATGTGGATGTTATAAAAAATGAGTTGCTTTTTGAACTACATAAAAAGCTAAAATATTATGCGCAGGAAAATTTAAAACTATATAATGAAGTGGAAGACATGCGCGGTTTTCATCCGCATGCCACTATTGCATTTCGCGATTTAAAAAAAAATAAATTTAATGAAGTGTGGAGTTCATTCAAAGAAAAAACCTTTGAAGCCAATTTTGAATACATAGGTTTTAGTTTATTGAAGTTGGAAGAGAAGTGGGAGGAGATTAAGTTTATTCAGAGAATACTCCGAAGCTCTGCTTCGGTAGTCGGATAATAAAAGTAAAGGGCTAACTTTGTTTTATGAGTGAACATATTCATAAAAGTCACA
>JAWXAS010000015.1:0-8904 GCA_034439635.1 Bacteroidota bacterium
GGAGGTGGTGGTGGTGGTGGTGGTGGTGGAACATCTTCTATTGGTGGTGGTGGTGTAAGATCAATTTGCTCCACTTGTAAAGTTTCTTTTACTTCTTCTTTTGGTCTGTCGGCAAACTTTTTTATACCAAATAATAAGAAAGAGAATAAGATCATTCCACCTATAATAAGAGTTACGCGCTTATTATAATTCTGGCGAAGGTCGTACGCTCCATAATCACTATTACGCCCTTCAAAAACTACCGAATTTCTTGTTTGGTAGCTTTCACCGGTCCAGCCGGTTTTAAGGTCGAGGAATAGCATCGTTACCGAAACGACTGCAAATATTCCTATTATTAAAAATAACATGTTGCCTCCTTTTATTAATTAATTCCTACTTTTTCTAGTACAAGATCAAGTTCAGGTTTCAAAATATCTACCATTACATATTTACCAACCGCATTGTAGTTAAGCTCATCTATCACATCTATCACATTTTTAAATGTTGCTTTATCGTCGGTTTTAATAAGATATGTATATGATTTTTGATCGGCCTTTACATCTCTTACCATTCTTTTATAAGCAGTATCTACCAATTGATTTTTTTCGAACTTTGTTTTCAATGCCAGTATTTGATCTTGCATAACCTTGCTTTTATCTAACAAATACTTACGTAAACTTTCTCTCGAGAAATTTAATTCTTTCAAAGTAGTTTTTGGTCCTTTTACCGCATCATCTGCAACCTTGAACTCACCTTCGTAATAAAAAATGCGATCGTCTTTTGATAATAAGAAGGTTATACCATTCTTAACTTCATCTTGTTTTTTATCTATTGGTGGAGGCGCCGGAAAAGTTAATTCCATTGATTTTGGCTTGCTAAAAGTTGCTGTAAGAACGAAGAACGTTAACAATAAGAACGCCAAGTCAACCATAGGCGTCATATCAATACGCGTACTTTGTTTCTTTGCTCTTTTCTTACCCCCCTTTTGGCCACCGCCACCTTCTTGTATCTCTGCCATTTTATACTATTTTTATATGACTATTTATCTTTCGGGTTCTATTATAGTTCCGCCACCTTCCAGAGACGTAATTAAATTGAACTGATATAATTTAAGATCAGTGAATGTTTTAATAACATCCTTTACATAAATGTATTTTGTGCTTGCATCGCATTTAATAGCATACACCGGTTTTTTGGCTTTAAATTCTACGGCTTTATCTGCGGCATCTCTTCTGGCAGCGTCGTACATTTTTACAGCTTCTCCTGCGCCAATGGCGATCCAATCTTTTAGTTGATTGTTTGGAGTTATGGTATCCAACGGAACGCCGGTTTGGCCTCTGCCGCTTGGTCCTCTAAAATCTTTACGCGCATCTTCTTTTGTATCTATATATGCAGGTAGATCTTTTAAGT
Organism: Bacteroidota bacterium; assembly: GCA_034439635.1. Lineage (GTDB taxonomy): Bacteria > Bacteroidota > Bacteroidia > B-17B0 > Aurantibacillaceae > Aurantibacillus. Next base: position 1,390 of record JAWXAS010000015.1, read on the forward strand.
CAACACCAAAACTCGGTAATCCGCTAAATTTAATTATTTGCTCTTCTGTAAATGGCACATTATACTTTGTACTCATTATGCGAAGCGCCGACATTTTAGCTGAAGGATTGCTGATACCAAAAAAAGCGCGGCCTTTCTCATCAATGGTTACCATTACGTGATTGTCGGGAAGATCCACTTTTCCAATAGAGGAAGGGGGGTCAACCACAACAGGCTCAGCCATACGAAACGACGCTGTTAACATAAAGAATGTTACAAGCAGGAAGGCCAAATCCACCATGGGCGTCATGTCCAGTGCGGGGGCTCCTCCTTTTGATGGTTTCTTTGACATTGTTATCTTTTTTATTTAGATGAATAATAATTTAAATTCCACAAATACTGTAGAATTATTTTCCGCTTGCTTGGAATTCCTGAATGATCGAAAATCCAGCCTCATCCATTGAATAAGTGATTGTATCAATTCTATTACTGAAATAGTTATAGAAAATGATAGCGAATGCTGAAGTTAAGATACCAACTAATGTATTTACAAGTGCTTCAGAAATACCTGTTGCTAAGGCAGAAGTGTCAGGCGCGCCGGCAGCCGATAAAGCGGCGAACGCACGAATCATACCTACAACCGTTCCGATCAAACCGGCAAGTGTACCAATAGAAGCCATCGTAGAAATAACCACCATGTTTTTAGATAACATTGGTAACTCTAATGAAGTTGCTTCTTCTAATGCTTTTTGAATAGCGTGAACTTTTGCTTCTTTATCCATGCTTGTATCGTTTTGAACAAATTGGTATTTAACAATTCCTTCATGAACTACATTGGCCAAAGAACCTTTTTGACGGTTACACTCAGCAATTGCTCCTTCAAAATCGTGATTAGCAATAAGGCTTTTGATTTTAGAAACAAACTGATCTGTTCTTCCTGTACCGTTGGCTTTCATAATAGTAATGAAACGCTCAATAGCAAAGGTGATTACGGTTAATAAGAAACCAATTAGAATAGGTACAATAAAACCTCCTTTGTACATGGTTCCTAAGATGTTGTGTGGATGTCCTTTTTCTGAATCACCACCTTCAAAGTTGGCTGCCGATCCTAAAATTGCTTTATAAATAAACCAGCCGATGCAAATACAAATAACGATTGCTAAAGCCGAAACAATTAGTGGGAACCCTCCCGATGTTTTTTTTGTGCTCATAATTTATGTTTTATTTAGTTATTATTTTTTCGTTTAATAGAGCGTCAAACTTAGTAAAAATACTCATAATTCAAAAGTTTTGCTCAATAAACCTTTTCAGTAGTTTTAACGCTCTTAGCCGCACAAAATTATGTGTTTACGTGAGGTAATTTAAAGTGTTTTACAAGTGGTTAAATTGCGGCAATAATTGGTGGGGATTTTTGTTTTTTTAACTTTAATTATAATGATTGTATTTGGACGCCCCCCTTTGCCAATGCAATTATGGAGCAAAGGGGCCGGGCTGCTCCGGGCTCCGCTTCGTTTCGGCTTTTTTTGTTCCTCCGAAAAGGCGGAACAAAAAAGAGCTAAACCCTTCACATCCCTGGCGCGAACGATAATGGAGGTAGATGTTTTTGATTGATAGAGATATTCCAATATTATTTTATTGTTAACTAACGGCCCGCTTCCCCAAAATCGCTTATTCTGTTGATCCAAACAAACCATTTACCATTTATTTTAAAGTATGAGTAGTTATCAAAACAAATGCTAAATGAACATCTTTTTCCTGAAGAGCACGAGTACGGTTTTAAGATAATGTCTGCTTCTATAATTCCATAATATCCATTACCATGGCTAAAGATCTTATCTGTATTATAATTACTACCATTAAATCTTATCTTATAAGGTGTTGCTTCATTTTCTAGGTAAAAACACGATCCGCATGAAAAAGGAAACTGATCTAAAATATAATTTGGATACCCTTTTGTTGAATGGATAATAGTATTTCCTTTTGGATACGTTATAGAAATATCACTTGAATCTCCCAGCGCAAATTGGATCATGTTTGCTGGCATTTTAGCAGGTATCCTTTTTATTAATGAATCAAAACTTAAGGGCAGCGCTGCATCATAATAATAAAATGAATTCATGAAGTTTCTTACTCCTACCCCATTCACAGTAAAATATCTTCCTTTTTCACAAACAAAGATCGCTGTTATTGAATCTGCTATTGTTGGCTGATACGTAATTACAGGGGTAATCATTGCGGTGGCTGTTCTTATTGTTTGCCCTTGCGAATTATCCCTCTCCACCACATATTCCGACTCAGATATCGACTGTTTTTTGCAGGAAAAAACGATCAAAATAATCGCTAAATATAGTGCGCCTTTTAGTAAATGCATCTTTAAAATAACGGGGGTTCCCTTTGGATATTGTTGACCTGGACATCTCCGAGAAAAATATCCTTAATTTTATCGTATAAACATCGAAACTCTTCGCGAATATTGTATCGCTAAACAAAAAACAGAAGAATGCTTTCCGTTTAATGAAACCACCTTGGTTTTTAAAGTGGTCGGCAAAATTTTTTTGCTGGTAGATATCCATTCTCGTCCTCTTTCTTTTAATGTAAAATGCGAACCTCAATAAGCCATTGAACTTCATGTATTATACCTACATTTGTTTAAACAAATAAAATAATTATTAAATGGAAAAACCTACAATAGCCGGTAAATCACCTATAGCAGTTCAATTAGAAGCAGGAAAAACATACGCTTGGTGCTCTTGCGGAAATTCGAGCAAACAACCATTTTGTGATGGCAGCCATAAAGGAACAGAATTTTCACCAAAAGTATTTGTAGCAGAAGAAACAAAAACTGCTTATTTGTGTAATTGCAAACACACAACTAACTCAGTGTTTTGCGATGGCACTCACAAAAGTTTATAACACGCCGCACTACTTTTTTTATTATTTATAAATGGGGGTTAATGCCCCCCCATTTTATATTATTATTGTTGGTTAACAATACTAAAAACAATTATTAATGTAGGTTACATTTACTCAGTAACGGCTATTAATTGTAAAGCAGGGATACAAAGCAGAAATTCATTATTTAAGTTAAAATCAAACTGAAATCAATTTGATTTTTGGCTATAACAATTATTGTCTGAATTGTTATATGTTTTGGTAGTCAAATTTATTAGAAACCAATCACTAATTTAAAGAGTGTCTTCACTTTTCGCTTCATAAAATGCTTTTAATAACATGCCGTGGGGTTGTGTGTTTTGTTATTAATGGGCAGTTATTAAATTAGTAAGAGGTTGTTTGATGCCCGATTTTTTAAATTTGAAATGGAAACAAAATCCCTGAAATTCATGCTATTGTTGGGCTATAGAATAAAAAAACAAATACTGGTTATTTCTATTTGGATTACCGACTCGTATGATATGGTGGTTTCTTCGCTCCCAAAAAAATTCAAGCCGAATTTAAGAAGGAGTCAAGTAGCTCAAGATAAGATGATTAACAATTTTGTAGGTTTTGTAGACAAATATGGCCCAACTATCTAAGAAATACGCCGTTAATCTAATTTAATACCAATTAGGCAACAATTTCCTTTGATTAGCTTTACATTTGCCCAGCAAAAAATACAACGTTACTTATGAAAAAAATTCTCTCTCTCTTTGTCGGTTTAGTTCTCTTTACAAATTCATTAAAAGCCGATGAAGGTATGTGGTTACCACAATTACTTGGCGAACAAGTTTATGCCGACATGGTTAAAAAAGGATTAAAGCTTACTAAAGAACAATTATACAGCATTAATAAAGCAAGCATGAAAGACGCCATTATTATTTTTGGTGGCGGATGTACTGGCGAAATTGTAAGCAAAGAAGGTTTAGTATTTACAAATCACCATTGCGGTTATGGAGCTATTGCTGCAGCAAGTACTGTAGAACATAATTATTTGGATGATGGTTTTTGGGCAAAAACTAAGAACGAAGAGATCTATGCTAAAGGGGTTCCCGCTAAATTCTTAATGCGTATTGAAGATGTGAGCGAGAAAGTAAATGAGAAATTAAAAGGTCTTCCAAAAGAAGAAGTTCCTGTGAAGTTGAATGGTATCATGAACGAGATCTCAAAAAAAGCGATCGAAGGTATGAATGCAAATTTTACTGAAGCTCGCGTGGCCTCATTTTTTAAGGACAATCAATTTTTATTATTTGTTTACGAAGTTTACAAAGATGTGCGCCTAGTTGGAACACCTCCTCAAAGCATCGGAAAATTTGGTGGCGATACTGATAACTGGGAATGGCCACGTCATACAGGAGATTTTTCTATTTTCCGCGTATACATGAGCAAAGATGGAAAGCCGGCAGACTACAATGCTGATAACGTTCCTTTTAAACCAACATATTTTTTACCGGTTTCTATTAAAGGATTAAAAGATGGTGATTATACCATGATCTACGGTTACCCTGGTGGAACAAGCCGTTATGAAACATCTTACGGGGTAAAGATTAAAACAGATATCGAAAATCCAACATTGGTAGATCTTCGCGACATGCGTTTGAAATATATGTTGGAGGAAATGAAAAAAGATACCAAGATCAAATTACAATTAGCAAGTTCATATGCGCAAATTGCTAACTATTGGAAATTTTTTGACGGAGAATCGAAGCAATTATTGAAATACAAAGTTTACGAGCAAAAGCAACAAAACGAAAAAGATTTTACTACTTGGGCCAAAGGAAAACCTGATTACGAGAATATTTTTACAGCTATTGAAAAAACATATGTTGAGTGGACACCTTATGCAAAACACCGCATGTTCATCCGCGAAGGGATCTTGGCCTCGCCCTTATTATCGTTTGCCTCAAATTTAATGGCATTGGATGCTGCGTATAAAAAACCGGGTGTAAAGCCAGAAGAAATAGCGACGTTGTGTAAACAATTAAAAACTGCATGCGACCGTTTTATTGATGATGAAAATATTGCTTCTGATAGAAATATTTTAGCTTCTGTAATCCAGATGTTCTACAATCAAGTGGATGCTGGCCAACTTCCAAAAGCAGAATACGATCGCATCAAAAGTAAATACGGCGACCTTTCAAAAACCGAAACCTACAAAGCTTTAGCAAATGATGTGTTTACCAATACTGTTTTTTTAAGTAAAGATAAAGCCGCTGCGTTTTTTGATAAGCCCGACACTGCAGCACTGCATAAAGATCCGGCGTACCTATTAGCCTCGGCTTTTCTTAATAATTACAGTAATAATTACATGAAATATTTTACTGAATTCACAAACAAGAATACCATCTTGAATCGCGCGTATTTAAAAGGGTATATGGAAATGAACAAAGGAAAAATATTTTATCCGGATGCTAATTTTACCATGCGTGTATCTTATGGTGCAGTAAAATCATACTCTCCTAAAGATGCGGTAAAGTATAGCCATGTTTGTACTTTAAAAGGAATGATGGATAAATACAAACCGGGCGATTACGAATTTGATCTTCCTAAAAAACAATTGGATCTAGTGGCGGCAAAAGATTATGGACAATATAAAGATGTGGCTTTAAACGATATTGTTGTTGGCTTTATTACAACCAACGATATTACCGGTGGAAATTCAGGTTCGCCGGTTATTAATGGTAAGGGCGAATTAGTAGGTTTAGCTTTCGATGGTAACTACGAAGCCCTGAGTCATAAAATTACATTTGATAAAGATCTTAATCGCACCATTTGTTTGGATGTTCGCTATATGTTGTGGGTAGTTGATAAATTAGGCGGGGCTGCTAATATTATTTCAGAATTAGATCTTCGTAAGTAAAATTTTAAAGCTTTTTGAATAGAAAAACCGGTGAAACTCAGTGGTTTTTTTGTTTTTAGGGCATCTAAACCGATTTTAAACGACTTTTGTTTAAAATTTTACGTTCAAAACTGGACTTTCAAGTTCAAAATCATTAAATTTATAATTGCACTTTGGGTCCCTATTTAATACTTTAAATTAAAATACTAACATGAAAAAACTTTTACTTTTATCAGTACTCGTTCAATTTACTCAGTTGACGGCACAGCCAACACAAGTGAATATTGCTTATGGCAGCCATACCTCCCACAGGTTGGATTATACAACTGCTACAAATCCTAATTCGCCCATTCTAATTGTGGTACATGGGGGTGGCTGGAGCAGCGGCGACAAATCTAATCTAACTTTCACTAATGTTGCTCAGTTATTTAAAAATGCGGGGTATGCTGTTGTAAATATCAATTACCGTTTATCTTCACAAAGCGATTATCCCGGACATCCTGCAATTCCACAGGATGTTGCCTGTGCCGTTGCATGGACAAAAACAAATGCGACTTTAATAAACGGCGACTCGTCAAAAATATTAATGTATGGGAACTCGGCAGGCGCACATTTAGTGATGCTTCACGGACTCACCCATCCAAATAGCTTATTATCCGGTTGCGGATATTCTGCAGGTTTGAATGTATCAGGGATAATCGCCTCTAACCCTGCTGTTAATTTTGAATACATAAATCCTGGACGTTACGCTGATATTAAACCAATGGTTGGGGATAGTATAAACTATTGGAAAGCTGCTGCACCGGCCCACAATCTTGCCCTGAACAGCACTACAAAATTTTTAATGCTCATTGGTCAAAATGATAATTTTCTGGGTCCACAACAGTCTATTATATTTAATGATTCTATGACGGTCTATAATTACTGTAAACGTTTTTATTTACTTCCGGGACATGATCACAATTCCATATTAGCTAATCTCTCCGTTAGTGACCCTATATTTAATAGCGTGCTGGATTTTGCCGATTCACTTTGGCTAGATCAGTTATGCCCTACTTCTGTAGGCATCAAAGAAACTAAGACCATTAGCAATACGATCGAAATTTTTCCAAACCCTGCAAAAGAAAATATTTTGATCAAAGGCATAGATATAAATAATTCATTTGATGTTTATATATATGCTATTGTTGGGAAGCTACAACTTCATATATGTGATAGATCGGAGATCGACCTGGAAAATTTGAAATGTGGACTGTATATAATGTGCGTAAAACAAGGAGATAGCTATACTTACTGTAAATTTATTAAAGAATGAAAATGATTTCTAATAAACCAAAAAATATTGAGGAGTATATCTCAGGTTTTCCAAAAGATATTCAAAAAATTTTGCAGCAAATTCGTTCAACCATACAAAAAGCAGCACCTAAAGCTGAGGAAAAGATGAGTTATGGAATGCCTGCTTTTGTTTTTAATGGCCCACTGGTTTACTTTGCAGGATACAAAAATCATATTGGATTTTATGCTTTGCCTAGCGGGAATGAAGCATTTAAAAAAGAGCTTTCCGCTTACAAAGTAGGAAAAGGTTCAATTCAATTTCCTCTGAATAAACCTATGCCTTTAAGTTTGATAACCAAAATTGTGAAGTTCAGAATAAAGGAAAATTTTAAACTGCTATACAGAAATGATGTAAACACTTGATTGTGAGTAAAAAGGCTGCTGATATTGTGATACCAACAGCCTTAGTTCATAGGTTTAAAGTCTAC